>JBATIN010000103.1:0-2122 GCA_049667765.1 Flavobacteriaceae bacterium | reverse complement strand
GTGTTTTAGGAGATCAAAACGAAACTTTATTGGCAAGGGCCATTCAAGAAATTACCGGACTTTCGGGCAAACGCGACTTTACGGTTAAAATGCCGGCCAATGTGGTGACCGATTCTAAAATGCGTGGTGCGTTACGAGATAACATGTACATTGACAATCTGCCAGCTAGGCAATAATCAATTGACGTAAAACTATTTTATATGAACAACCTCTCTTTTTGTAAGGGGAGGTTTTTTTGTGCTTTTTGCTTTACGCTATTCGCTTTACCCTATACACTTAGCGCAGCACGCACCTCATGCCGCCCGTTCGTTTTCAAAGCGCTCCCCGAAGCTTTGATTTGGCCGTATTGCCATTATGGAACACCCATGTCACCCTGAGTGGACATTGAGCTTGTCGAAATGCTGACGAAGGGCTGTCGAAAGGTTCGAAGTCATACGTATTTCTTCCAACATCGTGCACCGTGCATCCAACATCCGGCCTTAAACCAATCAAAAAGTCAAATTCATCCCTACCCTAACATTTCTTCCTTTGGTGGTATACCCTAAAATCTCGGTGTACTCTTCATTCAAAAGGTTTGAGATATTCAAAAACACGTTCAATTTTCCTAGCATAATGGCCTGCGAAAAATATAGGTCAACTAACGAATACTGGGGCAAGGCTACATTTGAAAACGTTGCAAAATCGGTATCAGAGCGGGTTCCGGTGAGCGAATACGCTAAAGACGCATAGGTCTTTTCAGAAAAGTCATAGGCCATTACCGCATTAACCTTGTGTTTCGGAATGCGGATCGCCGCATCGCCTTTTACTTCGGTAAAGGTATAATTGCCCGAGAACCGCATTTTCTCCAAAGGCTTCCAGACGAGTTCAATCTCCACCCCTTGTGCGTCAATAGTGGTAGTTGCATTGTAATAAAGTGCTGAAACATTATCATAGACTACGGCATTTTCTTCCTTCCTACTAAAGTAGACCGCGTTAAAGCGTAAATCTTGATGAGCCGCAATTTCAAAGCCGCCTTCCAAGGTGCGGTTTTCTTCAGGTCCTAATTCCGCATTCGCGCCAAAACTACCAAACAGTTGGGTTAGTGATGGGGTAATGTACGAGGTAGCATACGAGGTAAGTAGCTTAACATAGCCCTTATTTGTTTTTAAGGTATACGATGGATTCACATTATAAACCATATGATTGCCATACTGCGAATGGGTATTTAAACGGCCCCCGACATTCAGGTTCAGCCCATAATCGGACACATAGACCATATTAACATATGGGTCGAATAGCGTGAACTCTTTCTCGGTATTAAATTCCGTTTTATCCTTACTATAGTTTAGCCCGATAATCGTGTAAAAACGATCATTCAGGGTAAGTTTGTTGTAAAGGTCTGCCGTAAAATTATCGCCTTTGAACGAACTGGGGTACGCACTAAAATTTTCGGAAGTATAATCGGCATATCCGCCATTTAAATGCACGGATCCGTTGTTATACTCGTATTGCGAAGAAATGCCAGCACGTTTTTGCTCGCTGGTAAAAAGATAAGGCGCATCTAATTGTCCGTAGGCCTCATCATATTCAGAGCTCAACTTAGTTTGATTCCCATAAATGCTAAGTCTGAATGCCTCAGAAAAACGGTATCCCAAGTTAATATCGGTACTAAAGGTCGAAAAAACATCTTCTTGGTTTTCTGGGGTAATCAATGCCGAAAGGCCATCGGAATATCGATTGGAAAATGCAGCTCGGTACCAAAACTTATTTAGGGTACCGCTCAAATCAACTCCGTTCGAGGCACTGGCGAGCCGATAATTCTGATCAGCGACGGTCTGATTGGTTCCCCTACTGGTCAGAATGTTCAATTTAGTTTTTGCTAAAGCCGGTTTTTTTGTGGTAATGTTGATGACGGCCGTAGCCGCATTGCTACCGTACAATGTACTCGCAGCCCCTTTTATGATTTCAACAGAGGCGATGTTGGCCGTCGAAAGTAGGCGCAGATCATATTCCCGCGAAAAAGAAGACGGGTCGTTTACCCGAACCCCATCGATAAGCACTAACACCTGTCGGCCACGACCTCCACGGGCAAAAACCCCAAGAATGGCACCTTCCCTACCACGGCTTCCCGCAATCTCGATCC
>JBATIN010000102.1:0-2019 GCA_049667765.1 Flavobacteriaceae bacterium | reverse complement strand
GGATTAACGACCCACTATACGTGAGTTTTTGCTTAATCTTATCCTCGGTAGAACCAATATAAAGTCCCGATCGGCCATATTTTTCAAGACAGTATTTATGGGTGATGAGAATTTGATCAAAAATATTCGCATAGAGCTCAACGTCGTCGTTTAGCAAAAAATAGGCATCATATTTGCCTTTTAAAGCTTCTTTCCATGAATTCCGCATCCCTTCGGCCCAGAACAAATTTCCATCGCCCTTAAGTAAATGAACTTGTGGATAAGACTTGGCAATAGCTTCACTTGTACCATCCGTTGAGCCATCATCGGTAATGTACACTTCGAGAGAAAAGTTACCATTCACTTTTTTATAGTGCATATAGAGGGTCTCTAGGGCCCTAAGTGTCTTATCTTTTCTATTGTGGCTGGTCAACAAGACCGCAATACTGTTCATGCGTTAATTTTATTTATAGTAAAACATGTAAAATGGTCATTTATTGCACTTATAAACAAATAAGGGCTTAGGTGTTTTAAGGCATACCAACTTAGAAGGCAATAGGGTATTCTAATACTCCCTTACATTTTTTTTACCGTTATCTTTGGGCTGGTTTTAAAGGCTTATGTAAAGAAGTACTTTATACCGATCTTAATCGTTATCAATACGTTGACCGAAATTAGTTGTAATCTCGCCACATTATATCAATTTTACAGATTTTTGCGGTGACATTTGGAGGAAATTTAAAGGATCGGTTCGAAGTATTTATTATAATTTAAGCAAAATGGACATTTCAGTAATACTACCCACCTATAAGCCAGAAGATTATCTTATAACATGCCTTGATTCTTTGAGGCAACAAATCGGCGATAGTGTTAGGTTCGAGGTGATTATTGTTTTGAACGGCCCTTTCGAGGGGTATCAAAATATGATTGAAAATTATATAGAAAAATTCCATTTTAGTAATGCAACCTTACTTTTGGCCGAAAAATCAGGGGTTTCCATGGCGCGCAACCTTGGAATCGACCATGCCAAAGGGGCCTATGTCTTTTTTATGGACGATGACGATGTAATAACCAAAGGGTGCTTGAACACGCTATTTACTTATGCCGCCCCCGATCGATTGACATGTTGTAATAACGGGGATTTTGAAGACGATGAAACATCGTATACCTCTAATTATATTGGCAAATTGTTCACTTCGGAACCGTGCACGGTTCAGCACGACCTGATTAAATATCGCAGACTTTTTTCTACCTGCACGGCTAAACTGATACCAATGAGAGCAATCGGTAAAAGCAGGTTCAATACCAAATATAAATTAGGTGAAGATGCTTTGTTTATGGCCCTAATATCTAATAGAATAAAATCGATGGCCCTGTGTTCCGAGGTATATTATCTACGACGCATAAGACTTGGTTCGGCCACCATAGCCAAACGTTCGTTCTTTTTTGAAATTCGTAATGTATTGGGACTTTTGAAAAATTATGGTATGATCTACCTTAGTGCTCCTAATAGTTATAGTTTTTCGTTTTTCGTCATTCGGTTATTGGCTGTATTAAAAGGGCTTCAATTTAGATTGACAAAAAAAATATAGATCATGTTTGTGGTCTGAGGCCAAAATATCGGTTGTGCTCCCTATGTGCATTTATGGGTATTGGAGCATTGTATAAAAGAATAAACATTTAGGGTATGAAACAAAAGGTTAAAAAGATCGTCAAACAAAATCCTTTCCTATTCAAATTAGCACAGAAGTATAGTGAAAATGCGTTGTTCAAAAAATCGTACAGCAAGCAGATTTCAGGAAAAAATAATAGCATTAAAAAAGGAAAATCTGCGGTATTCATCAATTGCCAATTTGAAATAATCGGCGATGATAATCAGATTACCATCGCAGAGCATACTTTTTTTAAGAACGTACGATTTTATATTTATGGAAATAACAATAAGATCTTAATATCCGAAGGAGTTCGGTTCAATAGGGCAGGGGAGTTATGGATCGAGGATTTCGAATGTGAGATCCAGATTGGGGCGAAGTCTACCTT
>JBATIN010000101.1:0-6409 GCA_049667765.1 Flavobacteriaceae bacterium | reverse complement strand
GAAGGTCTGCGCATCGCCAGGTGCGAAAATGCCGCCCTCTGCATATTCCATATATACCCTTTGTACATTTTCGGAACCCTCGAATTTGTCATAGCTCTGCTCGTAGTTCACGTACAGCATAATCAGGATAAAAGAGGCCACCCCAATGGCCAACCCAAAAATGTTGATAAAGGAGTATAGCTTATTCTTGAGCAAATATCTCGTTGCGATTTTTAGGAAAAGTTTGTACATGTGTTTTAATTTTTATTTTTTAAAGCTCCCCCTCTTTTTTAAAAAGAGGGGTGTCCCGCCTACGGCGGGGGCGGGAAAATTGGGTCATCTTGGTTTGGTCTTCTTTTAACTTTATAAATGCTTCAATATCCATCTTTCATGACTCAATCCCTCCGACCATGCAAGCGTGCCCACCTTCCTTTTTTAAAAGGGAGGTGCTTTTACTCATTTCGCAAACTCTTCGCAGGGTTCGCCATCGATGCCTTTAGGGCTACCAATCCGACAAGAAAGGCTGTGCCAATAAACGTTAAAAGCCCCACCGCTAAAAACACGATATGCTGCACTTCTATACGATATGCAAAATTCGAAAGCCATCGGTTGCTTCCGTAAAGTGCTATAGGCCAACTAATCAATAAGGCAATAGCGATAAATAAAATATATTCCTTTACAGTGGATTTAATGATATGAAATTCGGTAGCACCTAAAACCCTTCGAATGCCAATTTCCTTGGTACGGGCAATGACCAAGAATATTGTAATTCCAATAATACCCATAGCGGCGAGTATGACCGCCAGAATGTTCATCCAAAAAACTAGGTTGGCCGTCTGCTGATCTTGTAGATAAAGTTCCTGCAGATTTTGAGTCAAGAATTCGGTTTCCAATGGATAAGCCTCATTGATTTCTTCATATACCTGTTGTATTTGTTGAGTAATCGCCGACGTTTCTTCGGTATCGTACGAGACTATTGTTCTTCCTGCCATCCGCACATTCGGCGAAACGGTTATAAAATAGGGAGCGACCTTTTCGCGAAGCGAGAATACATTGATATCTTCAAAAATTCCAGCTATTTCAAAAGGAATGCCCACTTGACCATCTTCAGCGATATATTCCGGTTCGGTTATTACCAGTGTACCGATAAGCGCTTCCGGGTCAACGTTCTTTACATTGGCGAATTTTTCGGCTGCGGTACGGTTGATAAGCGTTATTCTTCCTGTACTATTAAAGGCATTTAAATCGGTTTTAATATTATACGCCTTTAACGCTTCATAATCGAGATATAACTGATTGGCATCATCAAATACTTCTACTTCATTCTGAAGTTTATAGGTCATTTGATTATACGTACCTATCCCAAAAGAAGAGCCATTGCCCACATATTTAATGCCAGGCACTTGCCGTAATCTTTCTTGGAAAATATCCTGTTTTTCTGGGGAAGTATACGCATATAGAATACCTTCCTTTTGAAAACCTATATCCTTGTTTTCAATATAATCCATTTGGCGCATTACGAAATAGGAAATCGAGGTAATCGAAATCAAGATTACAAATTGACTTACAATCAAATATTTACGAATGGAGAAGTGTTGGAACCGGTTATCCCTTAAATTTTCCTTGAAAAGGCTCAAAGTATCCTTCCAAGAAAGAAAAACAGCCGGAGCAATACTTGCCAATAGTCCCAAGACCACCGCAAGCGTGACCAAAAGCACCAAGGTCATCGGGTCTTCCAATAAATTAGTATTTAGATCGACACCCATAAGTTCATTGAAAGATGGCACGACCAAAGCGATTAGCAACGCCAAAATGGGCAAGGCTATTAGAGCCAATAGTACGCCCTCGACCAAAAATTGTAGCGCAATAGAAAAATTCAAGGCACCCATCGCTTTTTTAATACCGATTGATTTTCCTTGTTTCGATTTTATTGCCAATGTAAAATTAGCGTAGTTGAACAAGGTGATCACCAAGATGAACAAAGCAAAACCGCCGATCAATAGAATAAAGGAATAGTTGCCCGGTGGCTTAAGTTCATATAGGATGTTCGATTTCAAATGGATGTCTTCCAACGGTTGCAAGAAGTGTTTTTTATACAAAGGATCCTTTACAATCGAGGGATTGATTGATGCCATAGATGCATTAATTTGCTGCTCCACCTCGGTATAGCTAGTGTTATCCGATAAGCCCAGATATATTCTACTGCCCCAGTAGTCGATCCTCGGCTTGCCCACCGCCATTGAAAAATCAAAATGGGAATTCAGGGGAACATCTTCTATAATAGCGGCGACCTCAAAACTTTCTTCCCCAATTTTGATGGCTTCCCCAATAATCAAGGAGGGATTGTCCATAAGATCGCCAAAAATTTTAAATGCTGAAGATTTTGTAAGCATTACTTTTCCCACGGCCGTACCGAAATCAGAAAGACTTCCGGCAATCGGTTTCCAAGTAAATAGGGTTACAAATTCAGCAGGTGTATTCGTGGTCAAAAACCCTTTTTCCTGTACTCGATTTCCGCCACCTTCTACATATTCCAAATTTTCTGAGGTTATAAACTGTACAGCATTTTTTACTCCGGGAACATTTTTTAAAGCAGTAATCTGACTTTTTTGGGTTGCCGCATCGGTCTCGTTCCATTTTTCGAATCCCACCACGCTATAGTCTTGCGAGCGCGACGTTCGTGCCAAACGATAAATATTTTTGGAATTTTCGTGGAACGCATCATAACTATATTCGAACCCTATATAACTAATAGCGACAAAGGCTACAAATAACCCCGCGACCAAGCTCAAAAGATTGAACGATGTAAAAAAACGGTTTCTTAAAAATCCTCTCAAAGCAATTTTTAGACTTGTCAGTATCATAGTAATTTTATTATTCGGTTCGTAAACTCTTAACAGGGTTCCTATTAGCCGCAGCAATCGTTCGTATGCTCATGATAACCAAAGCAATGACCAACATGGCCACGCCACTTATCGCAAAGACCCACCAACTCAGTTCTGTTTTATAGGCAAAATCTTGCAACCAATTGTTGAGTCCGTACCACGCAATCGGTGCAGCGATGACAAATGCGATGGCTACTAAAATCAAAAACTCTTTGCATAGCAATAGATTCAGTTGCGTCAATGAGGCACCCAATACTTTACGGATGCCGATTTCCTTGGTTCGGCGTTCGGTGGTATGGATCACGAGACCCAACAATCCCAAACAGCTAATCAGAATGGCCAGTCCGGTGGCCCATTTTAATAGGACGGAGGTATTTTGTTCCTGTTCGTAGAATTGTTTTATGGTCTCGTCCATGAATTTGGGGGCAAATTCAAAATCGGGATATACGTTTTTCCAAGCCGTTTCTATTTTGGCAATATTCTGTGTCCATTCCCCCGATTTATCGGTATCAAAAGATAGATGCAACGTATTGAACTGCGAATATTCCTTACGGCCCCAATCGCCAACAAGTGCCATTGGCTCGATTCTCGTTCGGAGCGATCGTTGGTAAAAATCATCCATCACACCAACAATGGGATAGGCAAATTCTCCTTCGCCCAAAAGTTTTCCGACGGCCTCATCGGGAGTTTTAAAGCCTAATTTCCGCATAAATGTTTTGTTTATGACATATTCGTGAATGGTATCGTTTAAAGGGGTTCGGCCCGCCAACAACTTTAATTTATAAAGTTTCAAATAGTCGAAATCGCCATACAACAATTGCAGATCGGAACGGATTTCCTTTTCCCCATCCTTATAGAGAACAGCCGTGGAATGTGTTGATCTTGAAGCCGGCGGACTACCCGCTAGGGTAATTTCCTTGATTTGCGGAATCGCTTTTATTTCTTCCATGAACCGGAGTTTTTTGTCCATAGATCGATCATTGTACGGTGTGCGTACATACGCAATGGCATCGGTTTTAAACCCCATTTCCTTTGTCATCAAAAAATTTAACTGTTTGCCTACCAATAGGGTCGCGATGATGAAAATCTGGGCAATGGTAAACTGAAAAACGGTCAAATATTTTCGTAAGGAACCCTTGTCGCTGCCGGGTAGAATTTGGTTTTTCAATACAGAAATGGGTTTAAAATGGGAAAGCACAAGGGCTGGATAAAATCCGGATAACAAGGTCAAAACCAATAATAGGCCAATGACCGAAACGATAAGAACGGGGTTTGTAAACAGGCTAAAATCGACACCTTTAGGCATAAAATCGGAGAACAATTGCAGTAGCCAAGACGATAGAAAAAGCGATACGACGGCAGCGACCAAAGTCAAGATCATGGTCTCGCCCAGAAATTGATAGATCAATTGTTTTCTGGAACTTCCCAAGGTTTTTCTGATTCCGATCTCCTTGGCACGTTGAGTAGCCTGTGCCGTATTGAGGTTGATGAAATTGATACACCCCAAAAGCAAAAGAAATAGGGAGACAAACGCCAAACTGATCAGAACGGGTTTACTGGCTTGAGCCCTGGAGTAATCATAGGTGCCATAATCCCCATTGAAATGAATATCAGCCAAGGGCTGAAGATAGAAATTCTGTCCTTGCCCTCTATCAACCATTTCTTCAGTTTCATGTTCTTTTGCAATTGCAGTCAGCTGTTTTTGCAGGGCGTTCGCATCGGCTTTCGGCTTCAGTTTAATGAATAATTGCGATGCACTACTGGTCATTGTCCAACTCGTTTCGCCCAACAAGTTTTTAAGGCCATCGGTGCCTAAGGTACTTACCGATATAAACTCCTCAAAAATAAGATCGCTACGGTCTTTAAAATTTTCGACGATGCCGGTAATCGTAGTTGCAATAGAATCATTATAGACTAAAGTGCGGCCAACTATTTCATTGGAAGGTGTGTCAGGAAAATATATTTTGGCCCTATTCTCGGTCAAGATGACCTCGTTGGGTTCTTTCAAAGCACCATTTTCGTTACCGGCGACCCACTTGTATTTGAAAACCCGAAAATAGCTGTCATCACAATAGATTACATTTTCGGGTTCCATAAAGACCTTGGCGGTCTCCTTGTTCTCAACTTTATAAGGGGAATTGGTAAAAAAGGGACTCACGATTTCAACACCGGGTGATTCTTCTTTTAAAGTTTCTGCAAGTGGAACGGTAATTCCCGAATTATTATAATTGCCCTCCGGGGATGTAAATTGAGTGGTTACGCGATAGATCAATTCTTGGTCTGAATGAAATTTATCAAAGGTCATTTCAAAATAGATCATAGCCCCGATGACAAAAGAGGCACTTAGCCCAATGGACAGTCCCAAAATATTTATCATGGAAAATGCCTTGTTTTTCCAGATGTTTCGGAAGGCGATTTTTAGATAGTTTCTGAACATATTTTTATATTTTTTTTTGTTCCTGTGAACACGGGAATCTGTATTACTTTTTTTTTCAAGCTCCCCCATCTCGATAGTTATCGTGTGGGAGGAGCTTTTCGCCTTTTGTAAGGATTCATTCTCATAATTTTCTTTAAGCACATCATTTTATTCCTCCTTTGAAGGTTGTGAACTACTCCGTTCGCAAACTCTTCACCGGGTTGGCTACCGCGGCTTTTATAGCTTGAAAACTTACGGTAAAAAGGGCGATCGCCAAGGCGGCCAATCCGGCTATGGCGAATACTCCCCAACTTATATTGATCCGATAGGCAAAGCCCTGCAGCCAATTATCGGATAGCCAAAAGGCCAACGGAAAGGCGATCAACAAGGCGATCAAAACCAATTTTACGAAGTCTTTTGACAGCATTCGGGTAATGTTCAGCACACTGGCACCCAGCACCTTTCGTACCCCGATTTCCTTTTTGCGCTGTTCGGCCATAAAAGCTGCCAAGCCGAAAAGACCTAGGCAGGCAACAAAGATGGCTAGAATGCAGAATAAAATACCGATTCGAGCAGTTCGTTGTTCGCGTTCATATAGTTTTTCGATGGTCTGATCCAAAAAGGAATAATCAAAGGCGGACTCGGGCGCAACCTTTTTAAAAGTAGCTTCCAATTGCGAAAGAATATCTTTTGAAAAGCCGGTAAACCGAACAAGTGCATACGATTTTGGCTCTGTTCGACCATTGGTAAAGGCATAGGCCCCAATAGGCTCGTGCAGCGAGGCGAAATTAAAATCATCGACCACCCCGACTATAGTATTTTTACGATTTATATATACTTGTTTGTTAATGGCTTCCTCTGGGGTAAAGCCCAAATATTCAACTGCTTTTTTGTTGAGCACCATTTCTACAATGGTATCGGTTTCCTGTTTTGTCTTAGGAAGTCGTGTCCCGGCCAAAAGCTTTAGGTTTAACACATCGATGATAGCTGCATCGGTAACGTTGGTCTGTATGTCTCTTCCTTGTTCATCATTATCATCTCTAAAAATACTATTGGTACTGACCTCCTTGCCCGGGTACCCTTGGGCCGAAGCTACCGCGGTTACTTTGGGCAAGGTGCTGAGCTCCTG
>JBATIN010000100.1:0-2069 GCA_049667765.1 Flavobacteriaceae bacterium | reverse complement strand
CTCTAACCAAGTGAATTTGTCCAAAAACTCCCCACAGATGATATCGAGATCCCCATCATTGTCATAATCGTCAAAATTGGGCGAAGGCGCGCCGTAAACATCAATCGGTTTTCCGCCTGCCAATATTTTATCCTTCAATGTATAAGTGCCTTCGTTGTTTTCAATGAGGTAGACAAAACCGTGTAAGGGGCCATTCGTCCAAACCCCATTTTTGTCAAAGGCATTGTCCCATCCATAATCTTCGCCATCTTGAATGCCCACCACAATATCGAGATCGCCGTCATTTTCATAATCAACGAATTTCCACTGGTTAAAACGCGGCTTATGATGAATGGAATCAAAAGTGTCGGCAGGGTAGTGGGATTTGCTTTTTTGGGTGAAGGAAGTTGTAAAATCAATATATTCCTCCCCTTTGTCCAAAAATCTCGGCACGCCGTTCACATAGGAAACCTGAATGTGTTTGATGGGCTCGGCGACCTTAACGGGCGGCTCAAAAACAGGAAAGGCTTCACCGCTCTTGTTTTCAAAGAAAAAGATTCCCTTAAAAGGTACATCATTGCAGGAAACCAAAAGATCTAGATCCCCATCATTGTCATAATCCATGGGTAGGGGCGAGGCCCATAGTCCAACCCCAAGATCCACCACCAGATCAGGATTATTATACGCTAATCGCTTAAATTTTCGAGAATTGGGCAGGTCATTTTGACCATGGCTTGTTCGTGGGTAAAAAGTAAAAAGCAGTGTTAAAAAGGCCACCGGAACTAATTTGATTTTGTTCATGGGGATGAAGATTCATTAATGCACTTCGCTACGGATAAATATAAGAATAGTGTTCTTGTTCTAGTACAATTTTATTGATGGCTTTCAATAGAAAATTAACCATTTTAGAGCTTCATGATTTCTATAGTATTCGTAAATAGTGGCTATCGCGAGTGGAGAAGGCTTCTTTTTTACGGTTTTGGCAAATAATGGACTTGGGTTAAAATATGATGTATTATAATCAAGAATGATGAAACAAATAGTGCGGGATAACGCTAATTTAGTTTTTGAAATTTACGACATCCTATGAGAAAACTGATTTTTATTTTGGCCCTTGTTATAGCGACGAATCTAGCTGCCCAGCAGTATATGGACAAGCCTTATTTGCAAGACCAAGCCGACAAATATGAACTGAACCAAGCGGTGAAAAATTCGGTACTACTTCACGCCGGCGCTGATCGCAATCTTGCGATAAAAGTGTTGTCTTCCGAGGGTTTACTAAATGCCTTTGATCATGAATTAACTACCGATTTTCAGTACAGACCTGTGACCGATATGAAGTTGAAAGGCATGACCGTTTATAAAGATCAATTTGTCTATTTGACCGACCGGAGCGTTTTTAGCAATGCCTGGGCGGGAAAATTTGATGTGGCGCACGGGGTGGTACACCCTACAAATTTTGCCATGGGGTCGGATTTTATGGTGCTGGTCGGTGGCAACGATGAAGTTGCGCTACTAAAGGATGGGAAAAAGATTTGGAGCGAACAACACGTAGACCTAAACCCGAAATCGATGGTGTTTGATGAAAAAGGAGGTCGGTTTTTAATCCTTAGTGAAAAAGCCATTTATGAAGTATCTGCCGCGGTACCAAGTGTAAAGTCCGTTTTGGAGCAATCGGGTTTAACGGCCTTGGCCGTTTTTAAAGACCAGTTGGTGGTCGGTACCGGTGATGGGATATTCAGACTATCGGGTCCATCGCACACCAAAAGTGAACTGGATCAAAAATTACCATGGACGGAAATCACCGCAATTAAAATTATAAATGATCAGCTTTGGTTCGGATCTACAAAAGGGGCCTTTGCCCTGCGTGAAGATGGCAAATTCGATTACTATGCGTCAAAACGCTGGTTGGTAGACGATGCGGTAATTGACATTGCCGCCGGCCCCGGTCACAGCGTGCTTATTACAACAAAAACCGGTGTTTCGCAGATTGATTTTAAACCGATGACCTTGGCCGAAAAAGCCGATTATTTTCAAAAAATACAGCGCTTAAGACATATTCGATATGGCTTTACCGCAAACCTTAGCTT
>JBATIN010000099.1:0-6008 GCA_049667765.1 Flavobacteriaceae bacterium | reverse complement strand
GTTTATATTGTTTCAGGTTGGGTTCGTAATCAATTCATAACCTGAAACTTGAAATCAGAAACCTAAAGTTTATTATAACATCGTAGTCGGACAAATATAGTCCGATTTCTCGATGTTGGTTTTTTTCATTTCGTCAAAACCACCTTCAACATCCACAAAGTCATTCCAACCTCTTTGTTTTAAGATGGATGCTGCGATCATACTTCTATAACCGCCAGCACAGTGCAGCACGAAAGGTCTGTCTTTTGGGAATTGCGCCAAGTGCTGATTGATTTCGTTCAATGGCACATTGATGGCCCCGATCACATGTTCGGAATCAAATTCACTTTTCTTACGGACATCGATGACCAAGGGTTTTTCAGAATTAAAAGTTGCTTCAAATCTTTTAGATGTAACACGACCTACCGTCTCAAAATCCTTTCCGGATTTTTTCCAACTATTGAATCCGCCTTCCAAATAACCTATGGTGTTATCGTAGCCTACCCTGGATAATCTGGTAATGGCTTCTTCTTGTTTATCAGGATAGGTGATCAAAAGAATTTCTTGTTTCACATCAGGGATCATTTCGCCTACCCACTGGGCAAAACTACCATTGAGACCAATGTTGATGCTGTTGGGCACGAATCCTATTGCAAAATCCTTTGCATCTCTGGTATCTAACATTAAGGCACCTGTTTCGTTGGCCGCAGCTTCAAAAGCCTCTACAGATAATGGCGTATTGGCGCGATCCATAACCGTATCCAAACTATCATAGCCCTTGATATTCATTAAAACGTTCTGTGGGAAATAACTGGGAGGAGCAGTCAAGCCAGTCAATAATTCTTTGATGAATTCTTTCTTCGACATATCTGGGCGCAATGCATAGTTCGTTGCTTTTTGATGGCCCAAGGTATCGGTAGTTTCTTTGCTCATCATCTTTCCACAAGCAGAACCAGCACCATGATTGGGGTATACGATCAATTCATCGCTCAACGGCATAATCTTATTACGTAGGGAATCATAAAGATGACCTGCTAATTTTTCTTCTGTTAAATCGGCAATGACGTGTTGTGCCAAATCTGGTCTTCCTACGTCTCCGATGAACAAGGTGTCGCCTGTAATGATTCCATGTTCTTTTCCTTTCTCATCGATCAATAGATATGTAGTACTCTCCATAGTATGCCCAGGAGTGTGTATGACTTTTACCTTATAATTCCCAATTTTAAAAATTTGACCATCTTCTGCGGTTAGTGCATCATACCCTGGTTTGGCCGTTGGGCCAAAAACAATTTGCGCGCCAGTTTTCTTTTTCAAATCTAAATGTCCGCTCACAAAATCTGCATGAAAGTGCGTTTCAAAAACATATTTTATTTTGGCATTGTCTTTTTTCGCCCTGTCGATATAAGGCTGAACTTCGCGAAGAGGGTCGAAAATAGCCGCCTCTCCATTGTTTTCTAAATAATAGGCCGCATGTGCCAAGCATCCGGTATAAATTTGTTCTATTTTCATCTGTTGATATTTATTTGTTTTTAAAAGGTCAGATATAATTTGCCAAATGACATTTCCGTTCGTATACAGAACTGATAAGGCTCATTTCATCTTATGCTGTTTTATTATTATCGATATAAAATTACAATGCCTTGAAAGCCTGTGCGGTAACTTAGGTTACAAAGCTCAAGATTTTTGTTCGGGGGGAAAATGATATTTGTCAGTTGATTAATATTCAAGTTCAAGTTCAAGTTCAAGTTCAAGTTCAAGCTAAGGCGTATGTTTAATTGCAAAAAGATTTAAGAGTTAGTTTTTTACAAAAGGCCAAAAGCCAACATTTAACCCAATTCCTTCCACAAAATATAAATCGCCATGGCGACCACGAACCATCCGAAACCTTTTTTGAGCTTGCTTCCTTCGATAAATTTTGTAAGCCACACCCCAATGAAAATACCGATGATAGAAATTGCAGTAAATCGTATTAGGAAGGTCCAATCAATATCCAAATTCTGCACATCGCCCAAAAAGCCTATCAATGATTTAATGGCAATGATCAGTAACGAGGTGGCTACGGCTTTTTTCATGGGAAGTTTAGCAAGCATGACCAAGGCGGGAATGATCAAAAATCCACCTCCGGCACCTACGATTCCTGTTAAGACACCCACTACCAAACCTTCCAGCACGATCATGGGGTAGTTGTACTGTATTTCAGCTGATTCGTCATCGCAGTTCTTGCATCTTCCCCAGATCATGGAGTAGGATGCCAATAACATGATTAGCGCGAAGAAGACCATGATACCGATATCTTTCGTCACCAAAAACCCGCCAACAGTAAACAGTTCATCGGGTATGACAGGAACCAAATATTTACGTGTAGTATAAACCGCAATAAAGGCCGGAATGGAGAAAACAATCGCGGTTCTAAAATCGACTAATCCTTTTTTAATGTTTTGTAAAGCGCCGACCAAGGAAGCGACACCTACTACGAAGAGTGAATAGGCTGTAGCCATAACCGGATTGACAGCTAATAAATATACTAGTACCGGTACGGTAAGAATAGAGCCGCCACCACCGATAAGGCCAAGAACAACCCCGATAAGAAGCGCGCCTAAATACCCTAATAATTGCGTAACATCCATGTTTTATGTTTTCGCAATCAAAGGTAAGGCAGCGTGTAAGTGTAGGGCGTAACTTAAGTTACAAACGATTCGAGTTTTCTAATTTCTGGGACAATAGCAACTTGAGTTTTCCCAATAGCACTAGTTCAGCTTTGTTAGTTCCAGAGAAGGAATTGGCAATGGCATTGGCTGTGTCTAAAATCAAAACCTTGATAAAAGGCGTAAATTTAAGCTGGTGGGCTTTGTAGAATTCCTGAAATTCCTCAAAACTTTCATCGCCATCCTTTTCATATTCCAAGTGCCAATCGAAAACCGTTTCTATTTGAAATGCGGCATCCTCACCATATTCATCTTCTACCTCATCTACTTCAAGCCAATATTTTCTGATAAAGCTCCTCAGTTTATCAATTTCTTTTGAATGAACGCTTTTGTCCGCCATGGCAACTGCGTAGAAAAGTTTCCCTAAATTTTGATAAAGTTCACACGCTACTTTTTTGGAATGTTGCATATCTTGATTTTTAAAAGGCAAAAGAGGTTTCCTCATCGCCAATGGTTCGTAGAACTTGATTAGGGTCTTGGTACCTACATTGCAATATTGGAAAACCAATGTTCAAAAGTTCACGCTTTACTTTTTCAAGGGCCAGAACACTGTTGTACAGAAAAGTTATTGATTTACTATCAGTATCGATATCCACGATGCGTATGTCCAAAATGCGGCTTAGATTTCGAACGATTGTGTGCTTACAAGTGTCGGACGAAAGGTCTTTTAGTTGTGCTGTTGCTCTCATAGTTTCTGTATTTGGGTTATAATAACTTAAAAATAGAAAAGCAATACCGAAATTGAAATGACCTAGGTCATTCACAGCTAATTTTATTTAAATTTCTTTTGTACTACATTCGAAATGTATGGAAAAAGAACTTGTGCTTGGTATCGATATAGGAGGTACGTACACCAAATTGGGGCTTGTTGACGTCAATGGCGAAATTCTGTCGATTAAAAAGTTTTCGACGGAAGCGAAAAAACCGTTCGCCGAATTTGAAAAAATGTTGCATTCAGAAATTAACGCCTTATTATCGACATTGAAACCTGATCAGAAGATAATGGCCATTGGGGTTGGAGCGCCCAATGCCAATGGGTACTCGGGCAACATGGAACACGCTGTAAATTTCCGATGGGGAGATGAAGTGCCTTTGGTTGCTTCGATCAAAAAGGTTTTGAATTTGCCGATTTCACTGGCAAACGATGCAAATGCCTCCGCGGTGGGGGAACTACAATTTGGGCTGGGGAAGGGAATGAAGCATTTTGTAGTCTTGACCTTAGGAACAGGTTTAGGCAGTGGGATCATCTCTAATGGTGAACTTCTTATCGGCCATAACGGTATGGCTGGTGAGATTGGCCATGTTAATGTAGTACCCGACGGAAGGCAATGTAATTGTGGTCTGAAAGGTTGTCTGGAAACCTATGTTTCAGTTACAGGTATTCGCCGCACAATTTTTGAGCTTATCGCCGAAATGAATGTAGATTCCGAATTGCGGAGCATCAGTTTTGATGATATGACCGGGGAAATTATTTCAGATGCTGCCTTAAACGGTGACGCTATTGCATTGAAAGCTTTTCAAGAAACAGCAGAATTTCTTGGGACACAAATGGCCGATACTGCTGCACATCTTGATCCTGAAGCCTTTATTCTTTTGGGCGGACTTAGCAAGGCCGGCGACATTCTTTTAAAACCAGTAGTTGCCGCAATGGAACAGCATATTTTTAATGCCTATAAAGGTAAAGTCAAAGTATTGATGGCCGATATGCCTGGAAACCACTCCATATTGGGTGCGGCAGCACTAGGTTGGAGGGCAGTTGGACAAACTAACTCTTCTTTGGAAAGTTGGTAGTTTTACTTCTCCATTAAATGTAATAACTGTTCATCATCTAAAACATGTTCGGTAACCTCGAACAATTCTTTTCGATTTTTACGAACGGTTTTAATAAATAAGGCTATTTCATCTTCCAGTTCTTGATGTTCGTCCCTAAATTGTCCAGAGTTGTTCTTAAATGGTTCGTCAATAAGATTGGTCAAGTGCGATAGGTGTTTCTCTGTTTTTTCTATAAGTAATTCGCATTCTTTGGTATCTTCCAAGATGCTTGTACCTATTTTTTGAACATCTTTTAAGTTGTCTTTCTTTGTAATCCAGATAAAATATTTATCAATAAGGTGGTGCAAGAATTTAAGATCATCCTTATAAAATAACAAATCTGATTTCCAATGTTTGGTCAAAACATATAATTCTTGCCAATCGGTTTCCTGTATAAAATTCGCTTTGGGCCTTGCTCTTAGATCGCTCATTGCAGTTGTATTTCGTTATACTTCAGTAATATTGATTAAAGTTAAGATGTGCTTCTAGGAAGAAATATGATTTTTATCAGGACGGGACAATTATTAAAAGGGAATTGCTCCGAGATAATCGAGATTTCCAATGAGCTTGAGGAAAATGGGACGCCGGTTACTATGAGTTGATAGATTGCCCCCTGAAACTTAATTAACACTCTTTGGTCTGTATATTTTAAAGTGCATAGTTTTTAAGTCCTTTAAGTATTTCTTTTAAACTAAGGCTTAAAGAGTTCAAAATTTTGAGAACATTAGTCTAAATTATATCATGATTCGGTATAATCTATCCGAACGTTTATAATCAGGTATGGATAAATATGGTACAAACAGCCTGTTAAAATTAAGCACTTATTTAAAAAAAACTTCTATCCTGACTTTTGTCATAGTTTAAGATTTCTTCGTAAAATATCTTTGAAGTTTATTTAATTGATTTGTATAATAACACAATGCTCTTTGGGTCTTTAAAAGTACTTTCCCAAAAAGCCAAATGATTATACATTCGATTTTAAAAATTGAATCATGAGTCCCGGTAATCGGGTTTTTAAAAAATTGTTTTGGAAAATGGATAAAATCTATCGACTTATTAGAAAACCTTTTTTTTTAATCGGAATTATCTCATTGTTTTTACTTGGGGCCATGCCTTTTTTTATAGGTCCAGGTCTAACGGCCCCAGAGCCTATCGGTGCCTATTTGAACGGCGTATTTCCGGCAGTTCCACCTTCTGAACCACCCTATGAGGTTGCCTTCCCAAATTTAATATTCGATTCGCCCTTAACGTTTACACGAGTGCCCGGTCAAAATCGACTGGTCATCGGGCAACGCGATGGTAAAGTGTATTGGTTCGACAATGATCAAAATACCCAGAACAAGAATGTATTGGTGGATCTATCGGACGAGGTTGGTGTCGTTTGGGACGGAGGTTTTTTAGGATTGGCCATTCACCCAGGTTTCGGTACAACGGGCAACAATTACTTCTATGTTTTTTATACTACAGAAGATAGCAATGGAAATGAATATCCTGATTTTAACGGGTATATTG
>JBATIN010000098.1:0-4024 GCA_049667765.1 Flavobacteriaceae bacterium | reverse complement strand
TTGCAGCATTGGCTCCATCGGGTAGCCCTGCCAAACTGAACATTTTTTCTATATGCTCAACATACTTGGACTTGATTTCTTTAGAGCGTTCGTCGGTTTTTAAGTAGTACTCCCTGTCGGGTAGCGCCAATCCGCTTTGCCAGGCGTATACGGTATAGATTTCAGGATTTTTAAAATCTTGATAGACAAAAAGTCCCAAGGGCACGCTGAACCCCTGCTTGTTCGCGTAGGCGAAATAGGTTGCTAAATCATCATAATTTTTTAATCCTTCTATTTTATCGAATTCTGTTTTAAGAGGAGCGACCCCCATGGCATTTCTTTTCTCCATATCCATAAAGGAGGCGTAAAAATCGCCGACTTTTTGCTCATCGGAACCAGCAGGATAATCACCCGAGGCAGAAGCTTCTATAATGGCCTTCACCATATCCTCCGATTCTTCATGAAGAATCGTACCAATCCCATATGAAGATTTATCTGCTGGTATTTCGGTCGCATCCATCCATTTGCCGTTCACGTATTTCGTGAAATTTTCACCTGGGTTTACCGAAAGATCCATATTATCAAGCAGTATGCCCGATTGCAATTCTTTCTCGAATGCTACGGGAACATCTTCTTGGGCATGGGTACCTGTAACTACTATTGCTGCTAAAATGAGCAAATAAAACCTTTTTACATTTTTCATATTGTTGTTCTGTGTTTACTACCTATGCCATATGACCCGTAATCGACCAAATTGTTACAGGTGCTATGTAGATATTTTTAATTAGGATAAAGTACGGAAATAATACCATTGGACAATATCCATTGAAAATCAAAGGATTAAACTGAGGTGCGAATTTGATACTTGGCTTATTTTTTACTTCTATGCCGCTCTCTCGCCAAAAGTGTATTTTTCAACAACATGGCAATCGTCATTGGCCCTACCCCACCAGGAACCGGCGTAATATAAGATGCTTTTTTGCTCACATTTTCATAATCGACGTCTCCAGTAATATAATATCCTTTCTCGCTGTTTTCATCGGGCACACGGGTAATACCTACGTCGATGACTACAGCGTCATCTTTTACCATTTCCGCCTTTAAAAATTTGGGCACGCCCAAGGCCGAAATTACGATATCGGCCTGCGAAATGATCTGGGTGATATTTTTGGTATGGCTATGGGTCAAGGTTACGGTAGAATTACCGGGCCAACCTTTTCTACCCATTAAAATACTCATGGGGCGGCCCACGATATGACTTCTTCCGATAACGACGGTGTGTTTGCCTTTGGTATCTACCTTGTAACGCTCCAACAATTCTAAGATCCCAAAGGGAGTGGCCGGGATGAAAGTACTCATATCCAAGGCCATTTTACCAAAATTGGTCGGGTGAAAGCCGTCTACATCTTTATCAGGATGTACGGCCATAATAACCTTTTGTGTATCTATTTGTTCTGGCAAGGGCAGTTGCACAATGAAGCCGTCAATATCATCGTTTTGATTGAGCTCCTCAATTTTTTTCAAGAGTTCAAGCTCAGAAGTGGTACTCGGCATCTGTATCAAGGTAGATTCGAATCCCACACGTTCGCAAGACCGGACTTTACTGCCTACATAAGTAAGACTTGCCCCATCATTACCCACGATCACCGCGGCCAAATGCGGCACTTTCTCTCCCCGCTCTTTCATCTTATCGACTTCGGCCTTTATTTCGGCCTTAATGTCGTTGGATATTTTCTTACCATCGAGTATTTTCATTCTTCAGTTTTCAGTTGGCAGTTGCAGTTCGAAGTTTCAATCTTTTTTTACTCCAAATTTGCCAAGGTTATTGATCATATAATTTAATAGCTTACCAACTTCTTCGGTACGGTCGGTAAGTTGAGCGCATTCTTCTTCGGAAATGTAGTCGTACGAATTGGCGAATTCTAGCCAAACTTGGGTCTCTGAATTTTCTCCATCGGAGTCCGTAAGCTTGCTATCCAATTCTTAACATTCCTCCTTTTGCGATATGCCTCGGAAATATTTGCACAAACCGATCATGAGGATCTTCTGATTTGATCGGTCAACGAATATTTTTCTTCCTTAGGAAAAGATTTTGAAATCTCAAATATCTCCATTACCGTAGAAAAGGCTTTTTTATAGGCTTCAAGTGTTTTAAAACTCATAGATTGTACTACATATTCTTAATAAAACTACTGCTAACTTCAATTGCCCACTGGATACTATTTCATCCCCTTCATTCCGCCCATCATCTGCATCATCTTTTTACCTCCACCGCCTTGCATCATCTTCATCATCTTGCTCATTTGGTCGAACTGTTTTAGCAGCTGGTTCACTTCTTGTACATCACGGCCACTACCTTTTGCAATACGTTTTTTACGACTGGCATCCAATTTAGAAGGGGTAGATCGCTCATCTGGAGTCATAGAATGGATGATCGCTTCAATATGTTTGAAAGCATCGTCATCAATATCCAAACCTTTTAAAGCTTTACCGGCCCCGGGGATCATGCCCATCAAATCTTTGATGTTACCCATTTTCTTGATTTGCTGGATCTGACTTAGAAAATCATCAAATCCGAACTTGTTCTTGGCAATTTTCTTTTGAATTTTTCGTGCTTCCTCTTCATCGAACTGTTCTTGGGCACGTTCTACCAAAGAGATTACATCGCCCATACCCAAAATACGGTCGGCCATACGTGATGGATGGAACACATCAATGGCTTCCATCTTCTCGCCTGTTCCAATGAACTTAATAGGTTTATCGACTACCGATTTAATAGAAATTGCGGCACCACCCCGGGTATCACCATCTAACTTGGTCAAGATTACCCCGTCAAAATTCAGCACATCGTTAAAGGCCTTTGCCGTGTTCACGGCATCTTGCCCTGTCATGGAATCGACTACAAAAAGGGTCTCTTGAGGCTGAATGGCCTGACGGATGTTTGATATCTCGGTCATCATCTTTTCATCGACGGCCAAACGGCCAGCGGTATCGATAATGACCACATTGTACCCTTCCGATTTAGCTTTTTTGATTCCCGCCTGAGCTATGGCAACTGGATCATTATTTCCGCGATCCGAATATACTTCAACACCAATTTGGTCACCAACGACATGTAACTGGTCAATGGCCGCTGGGCGATATACATCACAGGCGACCAATAATGGTTTTTTCGATTTTTTGGTCTTCAGATAATTGGCAAGCTTTCCAGAAAAGGTGGTCTTACCAGAACCCTGCAGTCCCGACATCAATATAATGGATGGAGTTCCAGAAAGATTGATTCCCTCGGTCTCGCCGCCCATCAATTCGGTGAGCTCGTCTTTTACTATCTTGACCATCAATTGGCCCGGCTGTAAAGTGGTCAATACATTTTGACCCAGTGCTTTTTCTTTTACCCTATTGGTAAACTCTTTGGCAATCTTAAAGTTGACATCCGCATCTAGCAATGCCCTACGTACTTCTTTCGTAGTTTCGGCAACATTAATTTCTGTTATCTGACCATGCCCTTTTAATACGTGTAGGGCCTTATCGAGTTTTTCGCTTAAATTATCGAACATCGTTCATTTGGTTTTTGAAGAAAGGCAAATTTAATAATAACCTAGGGAAAGTAGGGGGATAAACTAAAAAATATAAGTGTTGTTTCTTTCTAACACTTTGGAATATAAAAGTAAAAAAGCATCCATTTCAAAGGATGCTCTTTTGGGTTCTTGGGGCAAAAAGGGTGTTGCTACTTACTGAAGGTCAGAAGGTCGGTATTTCCCTCTACACCACTGACATCCATTAGTTCTATTTTGGTTGAGGAGTATTTTTTAATATCCCAATCATCCGACAAGTCAGCAAATAGTTCAGGTGAGTTGAATAGAATATTTAATTGGATATCACTTGTGCCATTGTCGTCATTACTGTTTGATGATTCCGTAATGGACCATGCCCCAGATAGGGACGTATTTCCGTTGGTGGCCCCTAGACTGCCATTTTCATGAAACGTAAATATGTAGTCTACATAATTTGGAGTTTCATCCTTTTCGGAATCAAAATAATAGCT
>JBATIN010000097.1:0-2517 GCA_049667765.1 Flavobacteriaceae bacterium | reverse complement strand
GGGTAGAGTATTTTTGAGACGACAATGGCCCCTGGGGCGGCCATTGCCGAGGCGGCCAATAAGTGCTTTGCAAAAACCAGACGTAAGGCTTCGTCCTCGCCGCCTAGAAACCCGATATAGGCGGCCAAAACGGCTCCGGCTACCGTGGCCATGCCCCCGATCATGACCAGCAAGATTTCAGATCTGGTCATTTTTTCCAAATAGGCCTTGATCAATAAAGGGGATTCGGTCTGGCCCAAAAAAATGTTCCCGGCCACAGAAAGGCTTTCGGCGCCCGAGATGCCTAAACTTTTTGACAAGAGCCAAGCCAAGGCCTTGACCACTTTTTGGATAACGCCCAAATAAAACAACAATGAAGTGAGCGCCGAAAAGAAAATAATGGTAGGCAAAACCTGAAAGGCAAAAATATAACCGAAGGTGGTGGTATCAACGACCAGTCCTTCAAAAAGGAATTTGCTTCCTGCTCGGGTAAAGTCTAAAATACTAACGAATACCTGGCCTAATTTTTTAAATATCCATTGCACAAAGGGCACTTTTAAAACCCCTATGGCAATAATCAATTGCAAGGCCAAGCCGATACCGACGGTACGCCAGTTGATCCCTTTGCGATTCGAGCTAAAAAGATAGGAAATAAGTATTAGGGCGGCCATTCCTAAAATACCCCGCCATAAGCTGGTAAAGCTGAATTCTTCATTCGGAATGAGCTGAGGAATATCAGGGGTCGCTAGTTCACTCGTAACCGTATTAGCTAAAGTGTTCTGAAGGGTGTCGGGCGTAATCGCGTCTTGCGTAAAAGTGAAAAAGGGTATTAAAAATACAAGCAAAAAAATCCAAGGTCTGATTTTCATATGCGCTTGCCGGTTTTAGTTACGTTTTGAGATCTCGTCCCTGAGCTTGGCCGCTTTTTCATAGTCTTCACTGGTAACGGCCTTGTCGAGTTCTTGGTGTAGTTCTTCTAGTGTCAGCTCTTTAAAGGCTCCTGCAACACTGGAATCTATTTCAACGGTTTCGCCTTCTTGAAGAATTTCGTCGACCATGATGCTGTCGTCTTTTTCTTCTTTGTCTTTGTCCTTCTCTTTCGTAGAGAACTTCAAGAAAATACCGGCCTTGTCCAAAATGGTTTTATAGGTAAAAATAGGAGCGCTGAAACGCAGGGCCAAAGCAATGGCATCACTGGTGCGCGCATCGATGATCTCCTCGATTTTATCACGTTCACAAATAATGCTCGAATAAAAGACCCCATCGACCAATTTATGGATGATGACCTGTTTGATAACGATATCGAAACGGTCGGCAAAATTTTTGAACAGGTCGTGGGTCAAGGGCCTAGGGGGCTTGATCTCTTTTTCAAGGGCTATGGCAATGGACTGGGCCTCAAAGGCGCCAATGACAATGGGCAGTTTTCGGTCACCTTCCACCTCGTTTAAAATAAGGGCATAGGCCCCATTTTGGGTTTGGCTGTACGAAATTCCCTTTATTTTCAATCTAACTAGGCTCATATCCTTATAAAAATAGCAAAAAGCTGTTTAAATAGATGGGCGTACCAATTATTTAAACAGCCCTTTACGGCTTGCAAATTAACAAAAATTAGGAGTTTTGAGCCTTAAATTCTTTTAATTTTTCTATGAGTTTGGGTACCACTTCAAAGGCGTCGCCTACAATACCGTAATCCGCCGCTTTAAAAAAGGGGGCTTCGGGGTCGTTGTTGATGACCACTTTGGTTTTTGAAGCACTTACGCCGGCCAAGTGTTGAATGGCCCCTGAAATTCCAATGGCGATGTATAAATTGCTGGCGACGGGTTTTCCGGTCTGGCCAACATGTTCGCCATGAGGTCTCCATCCCATATCCGAAACCGGTTTTGAACATGCGGTGGCCGCACCAAGTACATCGGCCAATTCTTCGATCATTCCCCAATTTTCAGGCCCTTTAAGGCCACGCCCTCCTGAAACGACAATATCGGCATCGGCGATGGTCGCCTTTCCTACCACTTTGTCAACTTCAACGGATTTCACGGAAAAATCCGTTTCACGTGTTGATGGGTCAAAATCTTCTACCGAGGCATTTGCCTTGTTTTCATGCAAGCCATAGGCATTGCTTGAAACCCCTATAATGCTGATATCGGTATTGATCTTGGTGTGTGCAAAACCTTTGTTGCTAAAAGCTGTTCTGGTTACCGTAATGGGGCTGGTCGCTTCCGGGACTTTGACCACATTGGGCACATAGCCCGCATTAAATCTTGCGGCAAGAATAGGCGCTAAGTATTTTGAATCATTGCTCGAGCTCACAACGATTACTTTGGTACCTTCTTTTTCTGCAGCTTCTGAAATAGCATGGGCGTAGGCTTTTGCGTTAAAAGTCTTGAATTTGTCATTTGAAACGTTCAAGACCTTGGTAACGCCATAAAGGCCAAGATCGTTGCCGTCGTTTGCCGCAAAGCTAATTGCCGTGGCCGAAGTGCCCATTTGTTTCGCTACTGCGCTGGCATAAGAGGCAACTTCAAAAGCGCTCTTCCTGTA
>JBATIN010000096.1:0-2334 GCA_049667765.1 Flavobacteriaceae bacterium | reverse complement strand
CGATAAACCTGCCCTGTTTACCGACGCCCAAGGCAATGAAACGACCGTAGAGGCATCGAACAGTGAAGGGGTTTCAGGAGACTACCTGGCCAGCGAAGGCCTGACCGGTAACGACGTTTGGGGCACGCGGAACCGCTGGGTGAAACTTGAAGGTACAATTGAAAATGAACCTGTATCCATTACCATATTGGACCATAAAAAGAACGTTGGCTACCCAACCTACTGGCACGCCCGTGATTATGGCCTATTCGCTGCCAACCCCCTTGGCCAAGCAGTATTTTCGGATGGCAAGGAAACTTTAAATTTTGAGCTTGAAAAGTCAGAATCGGTTACGTTTCAATATAGAATGCTGATCCATAATGGGTCAAGCCTATCCAAAGAATCCATCGAGACTGTTTTTAACGATTTCAATCTATAATACTATCACTATGAAGTATATATATTCATTACTATTTGTTTTCGTCGCTTTCATTGGTTTCAGCCAAGACATTGAATTGCAGTCGATTTTTAACGGTAAAGATTTCGAAAATTGGATTGAACCCGAAAACAATACATGGTGGCGGTCCGAAAATGGAATTCTTTATGTGCAAAGCGATACTACTCAAACGGGTTCAATATTATGGACCCAAGAACGCTTCACCGATTTTGTGGTACAAATGGATTTTAAATTTGGGGAAGGCACCATCGATTCCGGCATTTTTATGCGGGGCGATGATGAAAAAAATCCACAGATTCAAATCGGCGAATCCGGCTCATTGAAACGCGACATGACGGCTTCGCCCTATGTACCCAAACTAGGATATCCCTTAGAGGCCGAAGGCATCGCAGAACTATTGAAAATGAACGACTGGAACACTATTAAGGCGATGGCTGTAGGCAATACCTACAAAGTATGGCTTAATGGCAAAGAAGTATTGGACTATAGCCTTGAAGCAGCTAATTTAGAAGGCCCTATTGGCATTCAATTGCATCCCGGGAGGGATATGTCCATTCATTATAGGAATATTATGGTAGGCAAGCTCTAAACGCCTATTAAACCGCAGAACTTATTCGATTAACTAGTAAATAATAGATATTTTCGCACCTACAAAAAAGAAATGTTTTATTGGGGAAAGGAATGGGAATTAAACAAATAGCAAAGCTAGCAAATGTTTCAATTGGTACGGTCGACAGGGTCTTACATAAAAGGCCTGGCGTATCGGAAGAGACGAAAAAAAGGGTGTTGCAGATCATTAAAGAGGTCGATTACAAAAAAAACACTATGGCGAGCAGGCTTAAATTGGCCTCGGTAAAAAAGATAAAGTTTGCCATTCTTATTCCGGTATCGAAGAACAAATGGAACTACTGGAAATTACCCAAAAAAGGAATACGTAAAGCCTTGGAAGAATTGACCGAACTTGGCGTAACGGCCGATTTTCATCAGTTCAGCGATACAACTTCGTTTACAACGCTAAGCGAAGATATTTTCTCAAAGAATTACGACGGTATTATTACAGTCGCTTTTTTTGAAAAGGAGAGCAATATCTTGAGTGAAAAAGCCAGGGAGAAAAAAATTCCAGTGGTTTTTCTTGATACTGAAATACCTTTAGAACAAGAAGCATTCTTCATTCGCCAAAACGCGCATAATGCAGGCATGGTGGCCGGTAGGCTTCTGCACGGGCTAGTGGGCAACCAAGGGTCTTATTTTGTGGTCAATATCATCAATCATAGTGGTATTTACGCCAACACCATTCAAAGAGAAAACGGATTTAGGGCCTTTTTCGACACCATAAACGAAAAGGTAGACTTCAAGACCATTAACTACACTATAAAGGACAATAAATTCAAGGCGACCAAAGAAATGAAGGCGTGGTTTCAAAAAGATGGCCTAAAGGGCATTTTTGTCACCAATTCAAAAGCCCATTTTCTGCCCGCTATTCTAGAAGAATATAATATCACAGATACCTTTATTGTGGGGTTTGATCTGAATTCGCAAAACCTTAAACATCTAAAGAACAACAAAATCAGCTTTTTGATCAATCAGCAGCCAGAACACCAAGGGTACATGGCCATTAAAGGCCTATTCAATTACCTTACCAGAGAAGATGAATCTGAGCTAAGCCTTGATATTCCTATTGAGATCATTGTAAAAGAAAATGCGTGACTAACTTGCATTGCTGTCATATCTACCAACCATGATACCCCCAAATTAAAAAGGCCTTTGTCGTTACATCAAAGACCTTTTCCCAATCAAACTTACTAACTCAAAAATTACTATTGCGGATAACCTGGGTTTTGGGGGTATCCACCCAATGTTCTATCCATTTGATTTTGTGGTATGGGCCGTACCGTATG
>JBATIN010000095.1:0-5464 GCA_049667765.1 Flavobacteriaceae bacterium | reverse complement strand
TCCTAAAGGAGATCAACAAGCACAAGAGGACTTTGGAGCCAAAAATCCCCAGCCACGAACTCACTTATAATTTGTTCCAAGAAGAGCTTTCCCCTTTTGATATCGCCAAAAAAAGAGGAGTGACCATAAATACGGTGTATTCCCATTTGCAGAAAATGTATTCCGAAGGAGCGGACATCGATCTGAAACAATTTATTACTTCCGAAGAAATCGAGAACATCAAAAAGGCGCAAAACGTTTTAACCGATACGCAAGGCTTAAAACCCTATTTTGACTATTTCGAGGAAAAAATGCCCTATTGGAAAATTAAAATGGGACTTTATTTCATGGAGCAAGGAATCAGGGAAAATTCTTAAAAGTTGATTGATTCACCAAAGTGTAATCCAAATTCTAATTTTTGGGGATGGGCGATGGACAAGAAGTTATCTGGTTTTTATCTTTTGAAAAACATAATTACCCACATTGCGCCCTTGTAGAATACCAAGCTCAATGGCCGGCCTATAATGTATTCCCCCGTACAACCGGCTGATGGCCGCCTCCTGCGAAGCTTGATGAAACGAACTAAAGCTACGTACGGGCAATCCGTAAAGCACCTCGGTAGCATCCACAAAAGCATAATCATCACTGAAAATAAGGGTCAAGACCGTTGCCGCCGCATTCGAGGCGACGCTATGCCCCGAGGTATGTTCGGGGAAAGCGGGTGTCTGCAAAATGGGCATCCAATCGGGATCGATGTATTCGTTGATAAACGTTTCGGGGCGGGTTAGGCTACTCTTGTATTTTTGGTCCCAACAACTAATAAATCCATCGGCAATGGCGATGGAAGTCAATGCCATAGTTTCCCCGGCTATAACAGGGTTTGGTTTTTGTTCCTCCAAAACTTGCGCAGCAATATGAATCCAATGACCGCCTGGCGAAATCTGCTGCTGAAAGTACATCACATGGCCCTTGGTCGTTGAAATATTCGGATTACAATCCCAAAACTTGGCAATCTCTATTTGGTTTGAATCCAGTTGTTTCACCGTTTCATATACTTCCTTGGCCTCTTGGTAAAATTGGGATGCTTCCGAAACATCGAATTTTGTGGGAAGTCCAGGATCGAATTGCGCTGCGGAATCCAAGACAAAAGTGCGGAGGGTATTCCAATGCGGTTCTATGGCCTCCATATAGTCGGGTGGGGTGGGTTTCCATCTGCCCGGATCATCGTTTACGCTGTAGCGAGGCATGGCGGTCCGTTGTAAATAGCCGTCCTTGTTCGCCCATATCAAGATTTCCTCAGCTAATTTTTCGCCGTAAGCGATGGAATTTAGATAGGTTTCTCCATCGATTCCGATAGTTTTTACCTCTCCGAGCAGCTGTTTTTCGAAAGCATCCACTTTTTCAAGGTCGAAGACCAACTTTTCACCTGTATTGCAAAAAGCAACCAAGGATACCAAGGGATAATAATAGGATTTGTCGGCATCGGGTAGGGGGAGGTTTTCGAGTCCGTTCAACTGTCCGGCCAAGGAAATTTTTGTCGAATCTAGAAACCGAATGCCTTCGTAGGCCGCAATATTGCTATAGGCGTAAATACGACTGGCTACAGGTGGGGTAAAAATATCAGATACGATGACATCGGTCAACTTGCGATTGTATTCCGAGAGACTTCCCTCAAAATATGCATCCAGTTTTTCCGGATCGTGCTTGGGGGCACAGCCAAAAAGTAAGGTTAGAATTAACAAAAGACTACTTAATCGCTTCATTTGAATACACGGTTTTTGTATTTCCATCGCTATCGGTAAACTTGATTTCCTTTGTTTTTGTGGATATTAAAATACTACGGCTACTTTGCGAAAGATAGCCAGATCCGTAATAAAACTCGATTTTATGGGTGTTGCCATCGTTTAATACCACCTCGGCAAATTGGGTATTCGTTTCGGCGTTGATCCATTTTTGTTCGGATTTTCGTTGCGAAACAAAAAGCTTTAAGGGTGCATCGTTATTGGCAGCTAAAATAGTGGATGTTCCAGTTGCACTTTGTAATAATGCCAGACCGCTCGCATCAAGGTCGCTCAAAAATCCGCTCTCTTCCATAGTAACGTTTTCAAAAGTACCATTGCCTTTCCCTTTTAAAAAGGCGCCGGTAAAGGCATCGTACCTTCCGGTGGCCGCTTCCGTGGCGTATGAATTTCCTGTGAGCAATACATCTTGTATTCCGTCCGCATCCAAATCGGCTATGATGATACCTTCGATTGGCGAGGTCTGCAAGGCAATTGGTAATTCTCGCAATGCAAATTTGCCGTTGCCCAAATTATCGAGATAGCTACTTGCAAAGCTATGGCTTTTTACTACATAGGCAGATTCGAGTTCCTCTGGTAAAAACGATTTTTCAAAAGGCGTTTCCGAATACGATTCATAGGTCTTAAAACGCCCGCGCATGGCATTTATCTGCCCGATAATTTCGTCCCGCGAATGGGCCAATTGATTCTCGCCATCAATATAATAGCACATTACGGGGTCTATCTGTCCGTTTTTGTCATAATCGTTCGCATAGATACAGAGTGGTTCTTTTGCGGATGCACGATACTTTGTGTTCAGGCCGAGGTTGCCCAGAATATAATCAGTATCGCCATCTTGGTCAAAATCACCACCATTGATGCTGTTCCACCAGCCTTCGGTTTTTAATAGTCCGTCGATTTCCTTTTTGTACACCAATTTCCCTTTTTCGTTATGGAAAAAGGTGATGGGCATAAATTCGCCGACCGCGATAAGGTCGGTCCATCCGTCATTGTCATAATCCGTCCAAAGAGCAGAAGTTACCAAGGTCAGGTTATTCCAGTTTTCCGTGGAATCGGAAACATCCACAAAAACAGGTGCTTTGGAATTTGGCACAGTACGATTTTCCAGCAAATAACTTTTGGCGGGCATGGGGTATTCTCCGGGAAGCACGCGCCCACCCACAAAGAGATCAAGATCGCCATCCTTATCGAAATCGTTGGCCGTCACGCTAGAACCGCTGGCCGTGAGTTCGGGAAGCGCATCGGATTTCGTAAAATTTCCCGTACCATCGTTCAGGTATAATCGGTCTTGATATTTTTTGGGATTTGATTGTTCTTGAACCCCGCCGCTGACAACGTAAAGATCTTGATCGCCGTCACTGTCGGCGTCGAAAAACAAGGTGCCCATATCTTCGAATTCAGGATCTACGGACCAGTTTTGGGGTTCAAAACCGCCATCGGATTTTTGAAAAAAGAGTTGTCCGGATTGTCCTGCCGCGCCACCGACATAAAAATCTTCCATGCCATCGGAATTTACATCGGCTACGGCAATACCGGGCCCGTTTCGAGAATGCATATGCGGAAGAATGGGTTGCAGTTTAAAGTCCACAACAATGTCTTCTTGATGGGTAAAGGCAGCGCCTAAACCATAGGCCATTTCTGTAAACAAGGTGTTCTTCTCCAAATTTTGTTCGAGAGGTTTGGTTTTGCCTGCCTCCGATTGGTTTATTTCCAACAACTGGTTTGCCGATACCTCTTTCAATTGCTGATAATTGCCATCGGGCCACCAGATTTCGACGGTGTCCACTTTTTGGTTGACTCCCAATCCAAAATGGATGATGGGATCCACGCTCGATTCATAGCCCCGGCTTAAATAGTGCTGGTAATATTGCACTTCGTTCGCCGGAGTAATTTTTAGCCTAGTGCCAATGCCTTCGAGATTGCCGGGCCTGCCCTTGAGTTTTATCTTTATGTAATGATCGTTTTCATCTAGATTACTCAGATTTTCGTAGACAAAAGCGGGTTGACTAACATTGTTTACTAATAAATCCAAATCGCCATCATTATCGAGGTCGGCATAGGCCGCGCCATTGGAACAACTAGGCTCTTGGAAGCCCCAAGCTTCTGATACCTTTTCAAAGGTCATATCGCCTTTGTTGCGATAGGCATAGTTTACTAGCTCCGCTTTGGGAAGTTCTTCGATGGAGGCCTGTTTCTGTTTAATCTTGGTTTCAATATCGCCCAAAGGATTGTCGTAAATGCCCTGATAATGGATATAGTCAAGATTTCCTAGATCTCGCAAAAAACCATTGGTCACATAAAGATCTTTATGGCCGTCATTGTCATAATCCGCCAAAAGTGGGCTCCAGCTCCAATCGGTACTACTGATGCCCGCTAAAAAACCAATTTCGCTGAATTTGCCCTCGCCCTGATTGATCTGCAAGGTATTTCGACTGTATTGAGGATTGTAGCCCGCTTTAAGCATTATTTGAAAACGATCATAGCCCGTTGAGGAAATAATCAATTTTTGACGCTTGTTATCCTCTGGGCGCATGTCTAAAACTAGAATATCAGGTTTTCCGTTATTGTCAACATCGGCCACATCGTTGCCCATACCCGCGTAGGAGGTGTGTTTAATGTATTCCGTAATATCGTCCTTAAACGTGCCATTCTTTTGGTTGATATAGAGGATGTCGTTTCCGATAAAATCGTTGGAAACATACACGTCGGGCCAATCGTCTCCATTGATATCGGAAACGCCTACCCCTAGGCCGTACCCTTCGACCAAAATACCTGCCTCTAAAGTGACATCGGTAAATTTGCCGTTGCCATCGTTCCGGTACAAACGGTCGTTGCTGATGGAAGATCCATCAAGCACCCGAGGTTGGCTTACGTTCACTTTGTACTCATAGGCCGCTTGATTGACCAAGAGGTACATATCGAGGTCATTATCCTTATCATAATCGAAAAAAGCGGCCTGCATACTTTGGCGGGTGTCGGCGAGTCCATATTCTTGGGCCTTTTCCGTAAAGGTCATGTCGCGATTGTTGATGAAAAGTAAATTCGCCCGTTTCTTTTCTTCTGCTCCTCCCGAAACACAGACATAAATATCCAAATATCCATCCTGGTTGATTTCTACCAGTGTCGCGCCGGTGCCCCAGCGGTCGTTCAATAGTCCGGATTGCTCGGTAATATCTTCAAACTCAAGATTGCCTTTATTGCGATAAAGCCTTCCTGAAACCATGTTACCGCTAAAATAGATATCGGTAAGTCCGTCGTTATCAATGTCACCAACGGCAACACCAGCGCCAGTATACACATTCATATATTCAAAAACGTTGATACTATCGTTCTCTACAATGGTGTTCTCGAAATCGATACCTGTTTTTGAGGCCTTCAGCAATTGAAAGCGAGTGGATTTATTTTGTCCACAGCCAACTAATAACAGCACAATAAACCAAAGTTCGATATGTGTTCCGAAATATCTCATTGCAAGGATAGTATTTCGGTCTGTTTTCCCGAAGTGTCCATAATTTTTACGGATATGGCTTCCGATGGTATTTGCAACGTTCGGCTTGATTCTGATAGATAGCCCGATCCATAAGGGAATTCCAGTTTTTGACGGCGACCATCTTTGAATTCGACGAGTGCCGAAAATTCGTTCGGTCTTAAGCGATATATTTTAGTTTTTAAGGGACGGGAAAAGG
>JBATIN010000094.1:0-8632 GCA_049667765.1 Flavobacteriaceae bacterium | reverse complement strand
CGGCAAAACAGCATCGATGTCTGGTCTTTGTAGATGGGTTTTTCGAACATCATCATTTTAATGGAAAGACCTATCCTTTTTACATCCATAAAAAAAACAACGAGCCTATGGCCTTGGCGGGTCTTTATAGTGAATTTTACAATGAAAATGGAGGTAGAATGAATACGTTTACCATCGTCACTACCCAAGGGAATTCTTTATTGACAAAAATTCATAATAATCCAAAACTAGAAGGCCCAAGAATGCCCCTCATTTTACCCGAAGCACTTGAAGACGAATGGTTGAGGCCGATAAAGGATGAGTTGGATAAACAACAAATTCAAGAACTTATTCAAAAATACCCCGATCTAGAATTAGATTACCGAACGGTACGACGCTTGCGCGGAAAGGAATATATGGGCAATGTAGAAACTATCGATGAAGAATATGAATATGAGGAGTTGGTTTTTTAGTACCGATGATTACAATAAAACGTAAAATATATGTCGATAAATAGAAGAAAATTTATTCAATAATCCGGGATGCTATGGCAGAAGATCCCATAGCAACCTTGAAAAAAGTGCGGGATTATAGTGAACTGGGTAATGGGTCAATTGATTATATTGAGATGCTGTCCAACATTGACCATGATGCCTTGCAATATTATTACATAGAACAAGGAGGTAATTTTGCCCATAATTATATGCAGGGCATTACCGATAGCTCAATTTATTTATAAAAGTAATTGCAGCACTATCTTTGAGATGCCAAAATGATGGATTATGAGACTTACACAACTTATTATTATCTCGAATCGTCTTAAAATTCCACTTCTTAAAAAGCTTTGATTAGCTTTTGCTTTGCGTGATGCATATCGTTATTTTTGAGGTACTACCAACATCCAATGTACAAGGTAAACCAACTTAACACTTGAAAATGAAAAATAGAACGCTCCTTTTAGTATTGTTTGGCCTTTGTTTTATACCCTTTGCCAGAGGGCAGAAAAAATCACCTGAAATACAGGTAGGTCCTAGTTTATACAGTACCCTAACGTATAGAAACATAGGTCCTTTTCGTGGAGGCCGATCTACTACCGTTACGGGGGTGCCGGGTGATATTTTTACCTATTATATGGGAGCTACAGGGGGTGGAGTATGGAAAACCACTGACGGTGGAACAACTTGGAACAATATCTCCGATGGCTTTTTTAACACCACGGGAATCGGCGATATCACCCTGGCACCCTCAGACTCGAATATAATTTATGTGGGAACAGGGGAATCTCCCGTTCGAGGGGTCAAGACCTCCCATGGTGATGGACTCTATAAATCGACAGATGCTGGTAAAACCTGGAAAAATATGGGTCTTGGGAAAACAAGACATATCAGCGATGTGTATGTACATCCCAAAAATCCAGATAAAGTATACGTTGCTGCACAGGGAAATCCGTGGGGACCCAATGAGGAACGAGGGGTTTATCTCTCAGAGGACGGAGGCATTACTTGGGAAAAAATACTGTATGTCAATGAAAATTCGGGCATTGTCGATATGACCGTTGATCCGAATAACCCTGATTTCATGATGGTTGCCACATGGGAATTTTGGCGAAAACCCTGGATCGTACATAGTGGTGGCCCTGGCAGCCGCATTTACAAAACTACGGACGGTGGAAAAAACTGGAAGGAAATTACCAAAGGTTTGCCAGAGTTAAAAGGAAAGATGGGCGTGTCGATCTCACCTGCAAACCCTGAGATTGTTTATATCGCCATTGATGCCCTCGGCGATAAAGCGGGAGTTTACCGTTCAGAAGATGCCGGTGAAAGTTTTGAGCAGACTACGAACGACGCCACTACCTATGCCAGGTCTTGGTATTACATGCATATCATCGCCGACCCCAATGACGAAGATGAACTTTGGGTCTTGAACAGTTTTGCCATGAAATCCATTGATGGTGGAAAGAATTTTACAGGCAACCCTGGTAGCCACGTCGATCATCATGACCTATGGATCAATCCTGAAAATAGTGAAAACATGATTAACGCCAATGACGGGGGCGCATCGGTTACCTATAATGGGGGTAAGACCTGGTCTACCTTAATGAATCAGCCTACAGGGCAGTTTTACCGCGCCATAACCGACAATCAATATCCGTATCGTGTTTATTCGGGACAACAAGACAACAGTACCATTGCCATAGATAGTCGCGTGGTCGATGATGGTATCGGAGAGATGCATTGGGATGTGATGCGAGCCGGGGAATCCTCAACGGTAGCTGTTGACCCTGACAATCCTAGATTTGTTTATTCTACGTATTTCGCCAGTAACTTTGTGGAGTGGGACCGCGATATCGATAATACCCGAATGGTAATGCCTTATCCGACACGGGTCACTGGCGAACAGCCAAAAAACTTAAAATATAGAGCCAATTGGAACGGTCCCGTCATTGTTTCTCCCCATAATCCCAATGTCATCTATTACGGTTCACAGTACGTGATGAAATCAACAGATAGGGGCGTTACCTGGGAGGTGATGAGCGAAGACCTTACCCGAAATGACAAAGATCATCAAGGAAAAGGTGGTGAACCGATTAGCAACGAACAGATTACCGCTGAAAGCTATAACAATCTGTTTAATATTGAAGAATCCCCAATCAAAGAAGGTGTTATTTGGGTGGGGTCGGATGATGGTTTGGTGCATCTGACCCAAGATGGTGGAAAAACCTGGAAAAACGTTACCCCAAAAGGTTTGAAAGAGAGCATCATCAATGTTGTGGAGCCTTCACCCCATAATCCTGCCACGGCTTATATTGCGGTAACTGGCTACAAATTGAACGATTTTACACCTTATATTTTCAAAACGAATGATTATGGAGTCACTTGGGAGAAAATCGTCAACGGAATTCCGGGAGATACTTTCGCGCGCACCGTACGGGAGGATCCCGACCGAAAAGGATTATTGTACGCGGGCACGGAAACCGGAGTTTTCGTTTCCTTTAATGATGGAAAATTATGGCTTCCACTTCAAAACAATTTACCCGAAGTGCCCATTACGGACCTTCGAGTCAAACGCAAGGATTTGGTTGTCGCTACTCAGGGAAGGGCACTTTGGATCTTAGATGACCTAACTCCCTTGCACCAGATTTCTGATGAAATAGCGAAAGCCGACTATTATCTTTACAAACCGAATGACGTATCCACTGAACTTTCCGTGGCCTATAGTATCGATGGAGGGTATGGAAAGAATCCCCCGCAGGGCACGCAGATTCACTATGTACTGAATAAGGAGCTTTCAGATGATGTACCGATGTCCATGGAAATATTGAATGCCAACGGCGAAGTCATTCATTCAGAATTTACCGATCGCCCTAGTGTTGGTTGCGATTCGTTGGTAAAACCGCAACTAAAGCGCACAAAAGGCGCCCATCGCTATGCATGGAATATGAAAATAGGCCGGTTTGATTGTTTGACGGAATTGTACACCACGAATCGTGACCTTACTGCTTACAATGCGCCTCCAGGACTATATGAAGTCCGTTTTAACGTGGGTAACTTTACTCAGAACCAGAATTTTGAAATCAAGATCGACCCGCGTATTGAAAATAGTATTGAAAATGCCGCAGCTGCTTATGCAGAACGTGATAAAATATCGAAATCCATTTACGAAGGTGCCATGGAAATGGCTAAGGGGGTTAGAGATCTTCGAATGATCAAACAACAACTGGAAACAGTTATGGATCTCACCTCAAATGACAAGGTAAAACAAGAAGGCAAGGTCCTCGAAGATACTCTTGAAAAATGGATTTCAGAAATCCTGCAAAAGGAAATGCGCACTTATCAAAGTAATTATATGTTCGAAGCGCGCCTATTGATAAAATTCAAGGATTTCTTGGATAATATCGGAAAAGGGAATTTACCGATTACCCAAGGCGTACGTGACGTTACCCAAGATTATTTACAACAATGGGAGGTTTTAAAACGTAGTTTGGAACAAATCAAGAACACTGATATTGCTACTTATAATACGCTATTGAAAAGTAATGGATTGCCCGAATTGTATTGGCCAAATTGATTCACCATTTATCCTTTAATCCTCTTTAAAATAGCCGAACCAAAACAGAAAACGTAATGCAACGAAGAAATTTTATTAAGCAATCGGGGTTATTGACGGCCGCTTCAATGATGCCCATATCCAGTTTTTCAATGAAAAAAAAACCAAAATACAAAATGGGCCTACAGCTCTTTACCATCCGGGATGCGATGGCCGAAGACCCTGTAGAAACCTTAAAAAAGGTTAGGGCGCTAGGGTATGAAGATTCAGAGATTTATGGGTATGACGGCGCGCAAGGTACCTATTATGGCATAAATGCAGCTGATTTCAAAAAGTTGATAGATGATTTGGATTTTACCGTGACCAGTGGCCATTATGACTTTTCAAGCTATTTCGAAAAACCTTTCGATGAGCTCAAAGCCTATTTGGGGCAATGTATCGAAGGATCGCACGCTATTGGTGCAAAGTATATTACGTGGCCCTGGTTGGCCCCTGAATATCGAACCTTAGAAAATTTTAAAGAACTTGCTGAAAAGTTAAACCTGATGGGAGAACAAGTAAATTCTGCAGGACTTGGTTTTGCTTATCATAACCATGATTTTGAATTTACGGACCATGGCGGACAGACCGGTTACGATATTATTCTTTCGGAAACCGAACCTAGATTGGTCAAACTGCAGATGGATATGTATTGGGTAATACATTCCGCAAAGTTGAGTCCGGCCGAATTGATCGCCCAAAATCCCGGGAGGTACGTCATGTGGCATATCAAGGATATGGATAAGGTGACCCGAGACTACAGTGAAATGGGCAACGGGTCCATTAATTATGTCGAAATGCTTTCCAAAATCGATACCGATGCGCTGGAGTACTATTATATAGAACAAGGTGGAAATTTTGCCCACAACTCCATGCAAAGCATTACCGATAGTGCGGCCTATTTTAAGAAACACTTGCAACAGTATTTATAGATGGCTTTATATCCCAGCAAGGTTTATGTGAACGGAAGGATTTATGATGCCGAATCGGCAAAAATTTCGGTTTTTGACCGAGGGTTTTTGTTCGGCGATGGCATCTATGAGGTGATGGTACAGATAAACGGACGTTTTTTTTACGAACAAGCCCATTTGAAAAGACTTGCCCATTGCCTAAATGAAATCAAGATCGATTTTCAAATGGAGGTACTCGAGGATGCGATACCCGGACTGCTCAAAGCAGCCGACCTTTTAAAAAGCGACTGTCTTTTATATATACAGGTCACCAGAGGTGTGGCGCCAAGAACCCATAACTATCCAAAAAATACCCCGGCCAGTCTTATGATGTATGCCATCCCAAAAGTGTTGCCCGAAATTAATGGGTTACAAACTTCGGTTACCACTTTAGAAGATTTTCGATGGTCGCGCTGTGATATTAAAATGACTTCCTTGTTGGGCAATGTGATGGCGAATGAATATGCCGCGGAAAACGGCTGTTTTGAAACCCTTTTTGTGCGTGATGGCATTATTACAGAAGCTTCACATTGCAATGTGTTCTTTGTAAAAGACAAGGTTGTTTATACACATCCAGCCAACGCGTTTATTTTAGATGGAATTACCCGGCAGATCGTATTACAATTATGTGGTCAGCTCAAGTTAAAGGTGGTACTCGAAGGCGTTCCAAAAGTATCCATCCCACAAATGGATGAAGCATTTTTGACTGGTACCTCTACACAAATAGTTTCCATAAAAAATATTGACGACCATCATTTCTATGAAGGAAAGAAAGTCGGCAACATTACAGAATTATTACAAAAGGCCTTTCTCGAACAAAAAAAGCTTCATAGTAAAGAAAGCTTGTAACATAATCACCTCTTAACGACCAAAACAGATAGTAGCAAAAACGGACACTTTATATAAAATGATAAGCATGGTCAAAAAAATTAATTGGGATACCGTACCCATCGAAAAGGTTACCCCGAAAATGGAACGCAGATTGGTCTATGGCGACAAAATCATGATTGCCAAGATGAAATTCAAGGATGGGTTTAGGGTACCGTTACATAATCATGTGAACGAACAGATCACCCAGGTAATCACCGGTACCATACGATTTTGGTTCGGAAGTGAAAAAGAAGAGACTTTTGATATGCACGCCGGCGATGTGGTAGTGATACCGGCCAACGTGCCCCACGAAGCCTTGATGATCGGAGATGTTGAGGAAATAGATACTTGGTCGCCAATCCGTGAAGATTGGTTGGATGGCAGTGACAATTATCTTCGCGACCAAAAGGAATAACTTGGGCAAGCTTTTAGCTTAATTATCATCTTAAATTGGCTATTTTTAGTCATCCACTTTAAAATATAACTATGCGCGTTACCTTCGTTATCGTAGTATTTTTTATTTCTGCCTTGGGCTTTTCCCAAACAGATAATACGACCTATCAAGATCTTGAATATCGAATGATCGGTCCGTTTCGAGCAGGGCGTACCGTGGGTGCCGTAGGGATACCTTCCCAACCCAATGTATTCTTTATTGGAGTGAACAACGGCGGCGTCTGGAAAACCGATGATTATGGGAGTACCTGGCATCCTATTTTTGATGATGCCCCTACGGGCTCTATCGGTGATCTGGCCGTTTCTCCTTCAAATCCTGAAATTATTTACGTGGGTACGGGCGAAGGACTTCACCGTCCTGATCTTGCCGTAGGTGATGGCATGTTCAAATCAAGCGATGGAGGAAAAAGTTGGAACCATATTGGCCTGTCCGATATTCAACAAGTCAGCCGGGTAATTGTACATCCCACAAATCCTGATGTGGTAGTAGTTGCAGGTTTAGGACATCCGTATGGCGCTAATGAAATGAGAGGGATTTTTAAATCTACGGATGGAGGTGCATCCTGGAAAAAAACCTTGTACATCAACCATAATACCGGTGCCGTTCAAGTAGAATTCGACCCTAACAATGCCAGTGTCCTTTTTGCCGATATGTGGGAGCATCAAGAAGGTCCTTGGGAAAATGCAGCGTTTTCAGGACCCAATAGCGGACTTTTCAAATCGACGGATGGTGGGGAAACTTGGAAAAAAGTAACACAGGGTTTGCCCTCTGCATCACAAGGGTTAGGAAGAATAGGTGTTGCTTTTGCCCCAAGCAATTCTAATCGAATGTTCGCTACAGTGGACGCTAAACAAAATGGGGGCATCTATCGAAGCGATGACGCAGGCGAAAGCTGGAAGTTAGTTAGTGCTGACAACCGCCTATGGGGCAGGGGAAGCGATTTCGCCGAAATAAAAGTGCATCCAGCAGATGAAAACAAGGTGTACGTTGCCAATGTAGCTGCCTATAGTTCTTCAGATGGTGGGTTGACATGGATGTCGATAAAAGGAGCGCCCGGAGGCGATGATTACCATCGTATCTGGATCAATCCCCAACAGCCTGATATTATGCTATTTGCGGCCGATCAAGGCGCAGTGGTCACGGTGAACGGCGGCAAGACTTGGAGTTCGTGGTACAATCAACCTACGGCACAGCTTTATCATGTGAGTACCGATAACCAATATCCGTATTGGGTTTATGGTGGCCAACAAGAAAGTGGGGCCATAGCCGTGGCGAGCCGAGGAAATGGCGGTCAGATTTCGTTCCGTGACTTTATGGGCGTTGGGGCCGATGAATATGCCTACGTGGCGCCCGACCCTAAGGACCCTAATATCGTATATGGTGGGCGCGTCATTAAATTCAATAAAAAAACCGGTCAATCACAGAATGTTGCCCCTGAAATATTACGTTCTGGTAAAATTCGGTATTTGAGAACGATGCCCTTATTGTTCCACCCTGCCGATGAGAGCATGTTATTGTTCGGTACCAACGTGGTTTGGAAAACATATAACGGAGGACAGGATTGGGAAATAATCAGTCCCGATCTGACTCGAAAACAACCCGAAGTCCCGAATAGTGTGGGAGATTTTAAAAACGAGCAAATGAATACCATGCCACAACGGGCCATCGTTTACGCTTTAGCGCCTTCACCTTTGGACAAGGACTTAATATGGGCAGGCACCGATGATGGGTTGGTACATTTCACCAACGATGGCGGAAAAAATTGGCAAGATGTAACACCACCTTCATTAACTTCATGGGACAAGATTTCCCAAATCGACGCTGGGCATTTTGAAAAAGGAACCGCCTATATCGCGGTCAATGCTATCCGAAAAGATGATATGAAACCTCATATTTTTAAAACCCATGATTTCGGGAAGACTTGGATAGAGGTAGTTACAGGAATGAACCCATCGGGACCAGTTAATGTGGTGCGTGAAGATCACAAACAAAAAGGCCTGTTGTTTGCAGGCACCGAACGTGAGGTATACTTTTCAAACGATGATGGAGCTACTTGGCACTCTTTACGTATGAATATGCCGGCCAGTTCTATTCGTGATCTGGTCCTTCATGAAAACGATTTGGTTATCGGCACCCATGGCCGCTCTATTTGGATTCTTGATGATTTCAGTCCGCTTCGTGAACTTGGCAAGGAGAGTGCACAAAACTCCTATCTATTTGAACCGTCTCTGGCCACTAGGGTACGCCATAACATGTTTGCCGATACGCCCTTGCCACCTGAAGAGCCTACGGG
>JBATIN010000093.1:0-3676 GCA_049667765.1 Flavobacteriaceae bacterium | reverse complement strand
TTCCGATGGCCCCCATAAAGGTAGGATAGGTGTCACCATAACTTGGGTAGAGCAGATCGAATCGTTCTCGGGTAAAATAAAGCCAGCCTTCGGCATCAAAATACTTGGCGTGGTTTTTACCAATGGTCTTTTGAAATTCGCGCTGAAATGGGGTAATTACCTCGTGAAAAGGTTCGGCAGCCGGGGCAAAATAATAAGGGCTATTCACGCCTTGCTCATGGAAATCGACATGAACATGGGGCAACCACTGATTGAATATTTTTAGGCGCTGTTGGCTCTCGACTTGGGTCAACCAAGCCCAGTCGCGGTTCAAGTCGAACATATAATGGTTACTACGCCCGCTCAACCAACCTTCATTATGCTCTTTACTGTTAGGGTCCACATTGTTAGGCGTATTCTTGAACTGGTTGTACCAATTGACATAACGATCGCGCCCATCGGGGTTTATGCATGGGTCCATCAATACCACGGTGTTTTCTAAATAGTCGCTTTTTTGGGTCAAAAGCTCGTAAATGGTTTGCATGGAGGCCTCTGTACTCACACTTTCGTTGCCATGTACATTATAGCTCATCCAAACAATAGCCTTGGTAGCCGCACTTTCACCAGTAGTACTTTTTAAGTGCTCGGTGCGAATGGTCTCTAAATTTTTAAGGTTCTCTGCCGAAGATACATAGGCCAAAAGTAGCGGCCGGCGTTCGTTGGTCTTTCCGTACTCCTGTAACTTTACACGATCGGGTACAGTTGTCGCCAAATACTCATAGTAATCGACTACCTGGTGATGTCTCGTGAACTGAGTACCAAGTTCGTATCCTAAAAACTCGGAAGGGGATTGGATCGCTTGTGAAAAGGAAATATTAGTTATAAGCAGTGCCAGCGAAAGTAAAAATAGCCTCATATAGTGGGTTTAAATTGTGCAAAACCAAATCTAATGAATATTGATGAAAAATGAATAGTAATTTCTGTCAGTGCACCGTTTTATTGGTTGATGCGATAAAGGGTTCGGTAATTAACGTATTTTTAGCAACTGCAAAGGCTAACTATTTTATCTTTACAGGCATTTTTAGCGCATTTATGGATATTGATTGTATCTCATTTAAGAAAACCGGTTATTTTTCAACCTTGATCTGTGATTATCTTGATCAAAAGGAAGTCTTAGCCCCTTTTTACCATAATTTTCCCGAACTGGCTCAATTCGAAGTGCAGATCAAAGAAAAATCGGATGTATTTACCGATTTCAATCGTACTGTACTCTATGAGGCGCTACAAGGGCAATATAAAGGTCTTGCTATTGGGAATAAGACCAAGGTGCATTTGGCCATGCTTAAAGAGCCAAATACCTTCACAGTAGTCACTGGCCATCAGCTAAACCTTTTTACGGGGCCACTTTATTTTTTATACAAAATCATATCAACGATCAACCTTACTGTGGAACTAAAAAAGGCCTATCCGAAATACAATTTTGTACCGGTCTATTGGATGGCTACCGAAGACCATGATTTTAAGGAAATCAATTATTTTAATTTCGAGGGAAAGAAAATTCAATGGAACAAAAAGGCTAGCGGTGCAGTTGGGCATTTACCTACAGATGGACTTGAAGAAGTGTTGGAAACCTTTTCTAATGCACTGGGAAGCGGTAAAAATGCCGAAGCCCTAAAAACACTTTTTCGGCAAGCGTATTTAGAGCACGATGATCTAACGAAAGCGACGCGTTATCTGGCCAATGAACTCTTTAAAGAAACCGGACTCGTTATTGTAGACGGAGACGATAAAGCCCTAAAACGCTTGCTTGTACCTTATATGGAAAAAGACATTTTTGAACAGGTTTCTTTTACAAAGGTGGGCGAAACGATACAAGCCCTTGAGAAACTTCCCGAAAAATATGGCATACAGGTCAACCCTCGCGAAATCAATTATTTTTACTTGAAGGATGGTGTTCGTGAACGTATCATTGAACATTTGGGCAAGTATAAAGTGAACGATACCACCCTTGAATTCTCGAAGCAAGAATTGAAGCTAGAGATCAAGGAACATCCAGAGCGATTTTCGCCAAATGTTATCTCCCGGCCCTTGTATCAAGAAATCATTTTGCCCAACCTGTGCTATATTGGCGGTGGAGGAGAGTTGGCCTATTGGTTACAGCTAAAATCTAATTTTGAGGCGGTAGGTGTACCGTTTCCGTTATTGCTATTGCGTAATTCGGCGTTGATAATTACCAAAAAACAAAGAGAAAAATTAAGGAAGCTCAACCTTTCCGTGGCCGATTTGTTTTTAAAACAGAATGACCTTATCAATAAAAAAATACGGGAGATCTCTGGTATCGACATTGATCTTACCCCACAAAAAAAACATCTAGAGACTCAATTTAAGGCACTATATGAGCTGGCCGAACAGACCGACAAGTCATTTTTAGGGGCAGTAAAAGCACAAGAGGTAAAACAGAAAAAAGGACTTGATAAACTAGAAAAAAGACTACTTAAGGCGCAAAAGCGAAAACTACAAGATCAAGTGGCCCGCATGACCGAATTGCAAGATGCCCTTTTTCCTGGCAAATCACTGCAAGAACGCAATCTTAATTTTTCTGAACTCTTTCTTGAATTGGGCGACGACCTTATTCCTACCTTAATGGCATCCTTAAAGCCTTTGAAGTTAGAATTTCTAGCGATTACTGTATAAAAGGGCTTTAATATTAAATTGTATGTTGGATCACTTGGCTATGTCCTGCAAAAGAGGATCAGGGAACCAGATATTCACTATTCCAAGTATTATCTTCACGCCAGAACCGCAGTTTTAAGTGGTTGGGCAGTTGTAATTTCAAGTATTCTATTTTAAAGGGTTCTATGTCGACCATGCAGAAATGGTTTTCAGCGCCCAAATAATCGATTGCATCGGGGTGTGCAATAGCACTGCCCGGTGCCGAAACCTTGGTATATTCTTTTTTGGAATGGACTTGTACGGTTGCCCATAAGGCTTCTATTTCGTTGTGATCGGAAACGATAGACGCCCGCCCCTCGATTCGAATTTGTACTGATTCTTCTGGGTCGTAGAATAACAGGCTTACCTTGTTACTCTCTTTAATATGAAGTACTTTCTTCGAGCGTTTGTCGGTGTAGAAACGTAATTGCAACGCTGGAGACACCGACCTCAGTACTACGGTACGCAATCGGGCATATTGGTCAACACCCATGGTAGCCAAGGTAAAACACCGAAACGGATGGTCGTTTACTTCGGTCCCGGCTTTAAGGGCTGCCTTTACTTCGTTAAAAATAACATCGTTCATTACCTGTTTTTTTGGCTGTACTAAAGATACTTAAAAATGATCGCCCATGCTTGACCCATTTTAAGAATAAAAAATATTTTTAAAAAGAGGTAGGGTTTTTTCTTACCGGATTGTTTTGTATAAAAATAGCTAAGAAAAAGACTTGACAAACTTCATCCTGATTGCCCCCATATCGTCAGGATGGAGTTTTTAAAACAATAATTTTGATTTGAGTTAGTATAATTTAGTTCATGTGTTTAGGTTGGTTTTGATTTTGATTAAAAAGCCGCGATGTAGGGTCGCGGCTTTTTTAATGGAATTTTTTAAGGAATAATTTCAATAACTTTTTCGGTAAGTTGGTACCCTGCAAAAACCCCGACCCCTTTTGCTTCTTCAATATTGTCAGGGGCTATGCTGTAT
>JBATIN010000092.1:0-1993 GCA_049667765.1 Flavobacteriaceae bacterium | reverse complement strand
AGGGAGGATTGAACAAGGTGTATTTGTCTACCGGTTTAGAGATTGTAAAAAATTTAAGTATTGGGGTAACGGCCAATTTTAATTTTGGTATTTTAGATTATTCCAGGGTTCAAAGCGTCTCTGGCGTGCAGTTCGGTACCTTGGATAAAAGAAGCTCTAGGGTAAACGGCCTCGACTTTAACTATGCGTTAAGCTACACCCCTAGCTTTAAAAATAATCATCACCTTATGGCCTCCCTTAGGGTCAACACTCAGGCGAACCTGACTTCTCAGAACACAAAAGAAGTAGGTTCATTTTCATTAGTAAGTGGAAATAATATAGACGTCCTAAATGTTGATCTAGAGGCACAGGGCCTTCGCAATACCGAGTTGAAAATACCACCTACAACAACAATTGGCCTAGGATATGGTAAAGAACGAAAATGGTTTATAGGGGCTGAGTATAGCATCCAAGGCTTAAGTTCTTTTTCGAACGATTTTTTAGGTATCGATAACGTAGCATATAAAGATGCCAGTTCAATAGCCTTAGGCGGGTTCTTTATTCCAAATGCCAATGCGTTCGATGGGTACTTTAAAAGAGTTACGTATCGCGCAGGGCTAAGACTTGACAACACCGGTATGGTCGTAAACAATACAGAGATTAATAACTTTGGCATAACTTTTGGTCTTGGGTTACCGTTAGGAAGAAGTTTTTCTAATTTAAATGTTGGTTTTGAATTGGGCAGAAGGGGTACCACCTCGGCAGATTTAATTGAAGAAAGTTATTTTAAGATCAATGTCGGAATGTCTTTGAACGACCAATGGTTTAGAAAGAGAAAAATTAATTGACAAAAAATTAGTACATTAACCACAATAAACTAAACAAGTATGAAAACGAAACTTTACTTTTTGGCAGTGATGCTTCTTGGATCGATGGTGACGTCAAATGCCCAGGCCCAAAACCCCGAGTGTATGACCAATCTTTCCATCTTTTCTGAGCACGCTAAGGTAAAAAATTATGATGCCGCGTATACCCCATGGAAAATGGTATATGATAATTGCCCCGATGCTAACTGGGCGATATACGCTTATGGCGAAAGAATTCTAAAAGACAAAATAGATAAATCATCTGGTGCCGATAAAGACAAGTTCATAAACGAGCTGTTCGGAGTTTGGGACAAAAGTTTAAAATACTTTCCTAAGAAAGCCACCAAAGCCGATGTAATTGTTGAAAAGGTGCTGTTGAAGTATGATAACAAAATGATCAGTGATGATGAGATTTATACAATGTTAGGTGAAGGGTTTAAAGAAGATCGTACCAATTTTAAGAACCCTAAGGCTTTATATCTATATTTCTCAAGCTTGGTAGATTTGCACGGTGCAGGTAAAAAAGACCTTCAAGAGGTTTTTGATGTGTATGATGACGTTACCGATCAAATTGATGTGGAAAATGATAAATTGACAGATCAAATCAATAAACTATTGCCAAAGGAAGAGAACAATACGTTGACTTCCAAAGAAAAAAAGCAACTTAGTTCATACAATAGCTACTCAGAAAATTATGGGAAAATAGCTGGAAGTATTGATTCAAAACTTGGGGCTTTGGCTGACTGCGGAAACTTGATTCCCTTATATGAAAAGAGCTTCGAAGAAAAGAAAGGTGATGTTACCTGGGTAAAAAGAGCTGTAGGTAGAATGTTCAATAAAGAATGTACCGATGACCCGATGTTTAAAAAATTATTCGAGGCACAAATGGCTCTTGACCCTTCTGCCGACGCATATGTTTACGGTGGTAATTTGAAACAAAAAGCTGGCGATACCAAAGGTGCATTGGCCGATTTTGATAAAGCCATGAGCCTAGAGACCGACAATAAGAAAAGATCGAATATTGCATACAAGGTAGCGACCATTTATAGAAATGGCAGCAAGTCAACGGCCAGAAACTATGCCCAAAAGGCAATAGATGCCAACCCTGCCAATGGTAAGGCCTATTTGTTGATCGCAAATCTTTACGC
>JBATIN010000091.1:0-8103 GCA_049667765.1 Flavobacteriaceae bacterium | reverse complement strand
TATGCTATTTAACAGAAAGGCATTTCGGCAATTCTACATTTGACATAAAAAATTCCTGAAAATCAAGGGCAGTCCTAAGATAACTATTGTGGGGCATACGACAGTTGAGTAAAGGTGCTTTCTTAATTTCCAGGAATAAAATATAAATTCCGGTGACTGTTCAGGTTCGGAATTCTAGTGCCAAAGCATAATTAGGCCGCTTTACCAGCCGCTCTGTGTCTTTTTTGATAAATATTTTCTAAGGTTTTGTTGATGTCCTGAAGTTCAGGAGTCAATGTTGAAAGATGGCCACTTACATCGGTGGTCACTTCTCTTCCACAATGAATGCATTTATACTCTTTAATGTGCGAGGTTACTTTTTTTGACACCGAATAATGATGGCCAAAAATGTTGCAAAATACTTTTTTCATGACGTAGGTTTTAGGAAGCATTTTTCAGGACTTGGGAACCGTAGAATGCAACAAAAAAATTCAGTTTACTAATAAGAAGTGGTTCATGCACACTTCGAAACCTAGAACGCCTGTTTACTAATTTTTATTGGGTATGCCACACTTATCTGTCCATATTTTCGATGAACGGCATTTTTTTCGATAAACCGTATTAAATTTCGGTCGAACCGCTAAAAAGAATTTTAGCCATATTCTTCGCATAATTTAAACGGTCTACAAATCTAAAATAATCCAATTAAAGAACATCTCGCTAAAATCAATATCTTCCCATGATCAATAATTATTAAGCCAATGCATAAAAACAAAGAGACACTCGTTACCGCTTTCGCGCTGTTTTCTCTTTTCTTCGGAGCTGGAAATCTAATTTTACCGCCCCTCTTGGGTTTTAAATCAGGAAATCTTTGGTGGTTGGTTACCTTAGGGTTTTGCGTTTCCGCCGTTCTTATTCCCATTTTTGGTATTCTGGCCCATGCCAGACTTCAAGGCACTATGTTAGACTTTGGCAATAAGGTATCACCGACCTTTAGTATTATCTATAGTTATTTAGTGTATGCTATTTCCATAAGTCTACCATCTCCTCGTACGGCATCGGTAACCCATGAAATAGGGATACAGCCTTTTTTCGATACGCCTGCCTTGTTGACCAGTATGGTCTATTTCGCTTTGGTCTTTGTTTTTGTCATGAACCGCTCAAAGATCTTGGATATTATCGGGAAGCTCTTGACGCCGGCCATTATCCTAATCCTATTCCTTATAATAGGGTTAACGATATTTTCCTATGATTTTGTTTTTGGCACTATGGTTTTTGAAAGTCCTTTTACCTATGGAATTCTCGAAGGCTACCAGACCTTTGATGCGATCGGCGCCGTGGTAGTAGGTGGAGTAATCATCATTTCCATAAATATCAAAAACAAGGAAGATTCCTTTGAAGAAAAAAAACGCCTGATCCGTAAAGCGGGATGGTTGGCCGGCCTCGGATTGTTCTTGATCTATGCAGGACTCATATTGACTGGTGCCCTTATGAATGCTGAGTTTAGCGCAGAAACCTCAAGAACCGCCCTTTTAAGCGGCATCAGCACAAAAAACTTGGGCAGTGTAGGAAACCTTTTTTTAAGCGTTCTTGTTAGTCTTGCCTGTTTCACTACGGCAGTGGGCATTGTTACCGGTACCGCCGATTTTGTAAAACACAGTTTTAAAGGTTCTCAGCAAGCCTATTTGTACACCGCTATAATCGGATGCATTCTCGGGGTTTCCATGGGCCAGTTCAATGTGGGTTATATTATCGCTGTGGCCATTCCTGCTCTAATGTTTATCTACCCAATAACCATTGTTCTGATTTTATTGAATGTGGTACCCGAGCGGTTTGCTACCGAAAAAGTGTTTCGAGCGGTTATTATAGCTACAATACTTTTTAGTATTCCCGATTTTTTGGGAACCGTAGGGTTGGGGAATGTCATTGCAGGACTACAACCCTTTATTCCATTAAGTAAATTTAGTTTAGGATGGGTACTACCGGCATTTACGATTTTTGTGATGGTCAATATTCAACAAAAAATAAAACTGAATCATGATCGAATTGAAAAAATATAGCCTTCTCTCCATATTTATTATGGCCCTTGCATGCAACTCCAACACAAGCCTTAAAGATGATGAAATAGCCATAAAAAATACACTGATCGACATGTGGGACGCCATTGAAACAGAAGACGTTGACCGCTACGCCTCATATATACATGACGACTTTACGCAATTCGGCGAGACAGACCCGACTCTGAACGTTGGAAAACAAATTGAAGTCGAAGGTGTCAGGGACTGGATCAAAACATCAGAGAATATCCATACCGAAATGCTCGACCCCAAAGTGACTATTAAAGATAATGTAGCCTGGATAACCTATTATTGGGCTGACCATGGTACAACGGATGGTAAACCCTTTGCAACAAAGGTTAAATCGACTCGAATCTTCGTCAAAGAAAATGGAAAATGGTTGTGTATTCATGGGCATTATACGTTGTTGCCTTAGATATAATTCTGCTGTTAGGTTTGACTTTTGCAAACTAATATTGGTCTTTCAAAGATTCGTCCGCATTCATTATCTTTAAAAAGTTCAACCCAAATGATTCTAAAAACCAACATTCAATAAAACCAGCCATTATGAAACATTTACTCTATATCCTTGTAATACTTCCTTTGCTTATAAATGCACAAGTAAAGGGTGCGCCCGACAGAAAAGCCGAGGAAGGCGAAGGTCCTTTTGATAGAATGGTCATTCGCGGCGCCAATTTGATCGATGGAACTGGTGCCCCTACCTTCGGTCCAGTCGATATCGTAATAGAAGGAAACAAGATTAAAGAAGTTGCACTGGTAGGAACCCCTCATGTGCCAATAAAGCCCGAAGACAGACCTGCAAAAGGCACAAAAGAAATTGATGCCAACGGTGCCTATGTACTACCCGGCTTTATCAACATCCATAGTCATGTGGATGGCGGCCCTAAGGCACCGGAGGCGGAATATGCCTATAAACTCTGGTTGGGCCATGGCATTACCACCATACGTGGGGTGCCCGCAGGGGAAATAAATTGGGTGGAAAATGAAAAAAAACGAAGTGCCGAGAATAAAATAGTAGCACCCCGAATTGTCAATTTTCAAGTGCCTGGAACAGGAAAGGAATGGAAAGGCGGACCACTACTAACCCCAGAAAAAGCAAGGGAATGGGTCGTGTGGGCGAACTCTAAAGGAGTAGAGGGGATCAAGATTTTCAATCTTGATCCCCAAATCATGGTGGCGGCCATCGATGAGTCACGAAAACTCAAAATGGGTTCCGTTGCGCATTTGTCCCAATTGATGGTGGGTCGGGTAAATGCTCGTGACGCCGCTGAGATGGGCTTGCACAACCTAACCCATTTCTACGGACTCTTCGAATCATTATATAAGGAAGAAGACATCCAGCACTGGCCACGGGATTTAGAATATAACGATGAACAAGACCGATTCAGTCAGGTGGCTCATCAATGGGATAAAATACACCCTAAAGGGAGCGATGAATGGAACGAGCTCATTGATTTCTTTTTGGAAAAAGACTTTATTCTCGATCCAACCATGACCGCCTATCTGGCCGGGCGAGATGTCATGAAAGCACGCAATGCAGATTGGATGGAGCCATACGTACTACCTTCATTACATGATTTCTACGAACCCAATCGCCTAGATCACGGCTCTTATTTTTACAATTGGACCACTTGGGAAGAAGTGGCCTGGAAAAACTTCTATCGGGTTTGGATGTCGTTCTTGAACGATTACAAAAACGCTGGGGGGAGGGTAACCGTAAGCGATGACGCTTCCTTTATTTATAATCTATTTGGTGTCGGGGTCATCGAAGAAATGGAGTTGTTGCAAGAGGCAGGTTTCCATCCCTTGGAAGTCATTCGTGGCGCTACGCTACATGCTGCAGAAGCCATCTTCGAACCCAAAGGAAAACCCATCGAATACGGAATCGTCAGACCTGGCCTTTTGGCCGATCTCATCATCATTGAAGAAAATCCCATCGAAAATTTAAAGGTATTATACGGCACAGGATTTCCAAGATTGAATGATGAAACCGGAAAAGTGGAACGTGTGGGTGGCGTAAAATACACTATAAAGGATGGAATCGTTTATGATGCCAAGCAACTATTACTCGATGTGGAGAATATGGTAAAAAAGCAACAGGCCGAAAGGGCGAAAAACTAAGCTTTCAATCTCTCAACCTAATAATAAAGGCTACTTAGCCATCAAACTTTCTATCTCATCCGCCTCAACAGGAATATTCCCCATCAAATTTAACGGCTCCCCTTTTTCTTGGATTACTACATCATCCTCTAACCGCACGCCCATTTTTTCCGCTGGAATATAAATCCCCGGTTCCACTGTAAAAACCATATTAGGCTTCATAGGGGTTTTTAGCTCGCCATAGTCATGAGTGTTCAACCCGATATGGTGGCTGGTACCATGCATAAAGTATTTTTTATACGCAGGCCATTGTGGGTCTTCGTTTTGCACATCGGCCTTGTCCAACAGACCTAATCCTATAAGTTCAGAAGTCATGATCTTGCCACATTCTTTATGGTATTCGGCCCAAATCGTTCCTGGTACGAGCAATTTTGTCGCTTCCTTTTTAACTCGTAAAACCGCGTTATACACGTCTTTTTGACGCTTGGTGAATTTTCCGCTTACCGGAACGGTTCGGGTCAAATCACTGGAATAGTTGGCATACTCCGCAGCGACATCCAACAAAATAAGATCTCCCGCTTTGCATTGTTCATTATTGACCACATAATGCAATACATTGGCATTGTTGCCCGATGCGATAATCGGGGTATAGGCAAAACCTTTGGAACGGTTACGCACAAATTCATGTAAAAGTTCGGCCTCGATCTCGTACTCCCAAACGCCGGGTTTAATAAAGCCCAACAACCGCCGAAATCCCTTTTCGGTAATATTACAGGCCGTTTGCATCAACTCGATTTCTTCGGGCTCTTTTACCCCGCGAATCTGTTGTAAAATAGGGTTGCTTTTGGCATACTGATGAGCAGAAAACTGCAATTTGCACTTTTGAATAAAACGGTCTTCCCGTGTTTGGGTTTCTACCGCTTGACGGTAATGTTCATTGGTATTAAAGTAAATGATATCGGCTTCCGTCATCAAATCAAAAAAGATTTTGTCAAAATCGGTCAGCCAATAAATCGTTTCGATACCCGATACTTCGGTCGCTTTTTCTTTGGTCAGTTTTGCGCCTTCCCAAACGGCGATATGATCGTTGGTTTCCCTAACAAAAAGCACCTCTCTGTGTTTTTTATCCATAGCATCAGGAAATAATACCAGTATCGTCTCTTCCTGATCTGCCCCACTTAAATAGAAAATATCGCGATGCTGCTCAAAAGGCATGGTACTATCGGCACTAATGGGATAAATATCATTGGAATTAAAGACCGCAAGACTTTTAGGCTTCATTTGGGCCATGAATTTTTTTCGGTTCTTCTTAAAAAGGGAGTTTGGAATTAAATCGTACTTCATATTAGTTTACTTTGTGCCATAAATGTAAGGATTACGGATTGTTCCGAAATGATTTTGCCTGTTTTTTTAAGATTGCACAACTTACATTATTTGTATATTTAAGGCTTATTCGCTTTTTCAGAAATAAACACAACATGATAGCTAATTTACTCCGAACCACCCTTGCCTTACTAATCTTCGCCCAGACCTTCGCCCAAACTGACCCCTCTATCTTCGAGAATTTAAAATTTCGTTTTATCGGTCCAGAAGGCAATCGCACTATCGCCATTGCGGGAGTACCCGGTGACCCGATGATCAATTATATCGGTGCCGCTTCGGGCGGACTTTGGAAAACCACCGATGGGGGACTCGATTGGGATCCTATTTTCGACGATCAAGAGGTTTCTTCCATAGGCTCCGTAGCCATTACACCCACCAATCCGGATATTGTTTGGGTGGGGACCGGTGAAACCTTCGTCATTCGCCCCGCGCATGCCATGGGCGACGGCATTTACAAATCGGAAGATGCCGGAAAGACCTGGAAAAATATGGGCCTTGAAAAAACAGGCCGAATCGGGCGGATTATTGTGCATCCAACAAATCCAGATATTGTCTATGCGGCATCGCTCGGCCATACGTATGGACCTCAACAAGAAAGAGGTGTTTATAAAACTATCGATGGTGGTAAAACATGGAAACGAATCTTTTTCGTTGATGAAAATACCGGAGCTGCGGAATTGGCCATCGATCCAAAAAATCCTGATCGCCTTTTGGTGGGCATGTGGTCCATCCATATCAATTCATGGGGATTGAACAGTGGCGGCCCCGGTGGCGGTGTTTATCGCACGACCAATGGTGGTGAAACATGGGAACCATTATCAAAATATGGCCTTCCCGGAGGAAAAGATAATCCGGTTGGTAAAACGGCAGTTGCTATTTCGCATTCAGACCCCAATGTTGTTTATGCACTTTTTGAAATTGAAAGTCCGGCCTTATACCGCTCCGAAGATTTTGGAAATTCATGGACCTTACAGACCCGTAACCATGATATCGGGGAACGCGCTCCCTACTACATTCGTATGGCAGTTTCGCCTACCGACCCGAACGAACTCTATTTTGCCAATGTAAAATTCAGTACTTCAAAAGATGGGGGCAAGACCATTGAAGGAGGCTATCGCGCTGGGGGCGACAATCACGATATTTGGTTAGACCCAACCAACGCCGAACGCATGATGGTCGCACATGATGGTGGCGCCAGTATTACCTTGAACCATGGCAAGAGTTTTCAGCGAATTGTATTGCCCATTGCCCAGATGTACCATGTTGCCGTGGATGACCAGATACCTTATAATGTCTATGGCAACCGCCAAGATGGGTATTCGTACAAAGGCCCAAGCAACAGTCGGCAAGGCTATATTCCACTAGGTCTTTGGACAGATGTTGGCGGATGCGAAAGCGGTTTTGCCCAACCTGACCCTTTTGATAACGACATCGTTTGGTCGGGTTGTTATGATGGTGGATTACAGCGATTCAATGCCAAAACAGGTCATGCTCAAGACGTACGCGTTTGGCCGGAAGCTGGCTACGGCTGGGAACCTGGAAAACTAAAATATCGTTGGCATTGGAATTTTCCGTTGGCCTTTTCTCCCCATACCAAACACCGTGTTTATGTAGGTAGCCAATTCGTGCATAAAAGCGATGACAACGGCCAAAGTTGGCAGGTCATTAGTCCTGATCTGACCTTGAACGACAAAACACACCAAAAAAGTTCAGGTGGCATCGCTACAGATAATCTAATGACCTTTGATGGGTCGGTGCTGTTCAGCATCGTAGAATCAAAATTGGAACCAGGACTCATCTGGACAGGCAGTAACGACGGCCAAGTGCAGTTGACCAAAGACAGTGGGACTAATTGGACGAACGTTACACAAAATATTCCTGAGCTTCCCAAATGGGGCACAATTACCAATATCGAAGTTTCACGTTTTAAAAAGGGCTCGGTGTATATTACAGTAGACCTGCATCAAATGGGCGATTTTGACCCTTATGTTTACAAGACCGAAGATTATGGCCAAAGCTGGAAACTGATCAGTAAATCGATTCCAAAATCCGTTCATAGTTTTGCGCATGTAGTTAAAGAAGACCCAAAAAGAGAGGGCATGGTCTACCTCGGTGTGGACAATGGCATTTATGTGAGTACCAACGAAGGCGAAAACTGGATGCGTTTACGAAACAACCTTCCGCCCGCTCCGGTGTATTGGCTAGAGATTCAAGAGCGTTTTGACGACCTCGTCGTAGGCACCTATGGAAGGGGCTATTATATTTTAGATAATATTTCCGCTTTGCGGGAATATGATGTTGATGCCGATGGAAAAGAAGCACACCTCTTCAGCCTTCGCCCTGCTTATCGTTTTCAAGATATTCAAAGTATTAAAACCGATGGCCCGAGTATGAGTTCCGGAAGGAACCCCGCCTATGGCGCAGAAATCAATTATTATTTGAAGGACAGTACCGACCAAAAAATTGAAATACAGATTTTGACCGCTAATGATGAGATTGTACGTACTTTGGAAGGTAAAAATAAACCTGGCGTAAATCGTGTTATGTGGGACCTGCGTTACGA
>JBATIN010000090.1:0-7183 GCA_049667765.1 Flavobacteriaceae bacterium | reverse complement strand
CCCGTTGTCTGGTAATCTGTATGAGTCCGAATTTGCTCGGAGGCAAAATTTTGTGCTTGGCACGGTCATCTTTCATTTCATCGCGAAGATGGTCAAAAAGTTTCTTTCTGTGCTGAGCCTTTACCATGTCGATAAAATCGACAACGATAATACCGCCCATATCACGAAGGCGCAATTGTCTAGCGATCTCTGACGCCGCTAACAGATTAACCTCGAGGGCCGTATCTTCTTGATTTTTGGCTTTATTGGAACGATTGCCGCTATTCACGTCGATAACGTGTAGTGCTTCGGTATGCTCAATGATAAGGTATGCACCTTTGCTCATTGATGCCGTGCGGCCGAAAGAGGTTTTTATTTGCCGTTCTATCCCGAATTTCTCAAAAATCGGGACAGGGGAATTGTACAGTTTAACCATTGATTCTTTACCAGGTGCAATTTCTTGCACATAATCTTGAACCTGATTATAAAGCGTTTCGTTGTCAACATGTATTCCTGAAAAGGAATCGTTGAATACATCTCTTAATATACTTGAGGCCCTGTTGAGCTCTACGAGTACTTTTGAAGGTGTTGGAGCTTTATACAATTTCTTACACATTGCTGACCATTTGTTCAGCAAGTTTTCTAGATCTTTGTCAAGTTCCGCGACTTTTTGGCCTTCTGCAACTGTTCTGATTATGACTCCGAATCCTGCGGGCTTTATGCTCTTAACGAGTCTTTTAAGCCTATCTTTTTCTGCGTTGCTCCCTATTTTTTGGGATACCGAAACGCGGTCTGAAAAAGGCACCATGACCAAATAGCGTCCGGCTAGTGATAGCTCTGAACTAATTCTTGGTCCTTTGGTGGATATGGGTTCTTTAACTATTTGCACCAACAAAGATTGATTTGCTTTTATGACATCGGTTATGACGCCATTCTTGTCAATATCTTTATCGAAAGGAAAGTTTTTTAGCGAGTAATCTCTTAATTTACCCGTACTCACTTGTTTTATGAATTTCAACATTGAAGATAGCTGCGGCCCAAGGTCGTGATAATGCAAGAATGCATCTTTCTCATAACCTACGTCTACAAAGGCAGCATTAAGACCCGTAACGGGCTTTCGGATTTTGGCCAAAAATATATCGCCGACCGAAAAATCGTTATTGTCTTCTTCTTTGTGCAATTCAGTGAGTTTTCCATCTTTTAACAAGGCAAAATCGACAGCATCTGAACTAGATCGTACGATTAATTCTCTATTCACCTGAATATATTTATACCCGCCGACTGGCGGATAGATTAAACAATAATTGAAACAGGCCTTTTTAGGGTACCTGTCGAAATTCACAGTGGAATTTCTATGTCAATGAACGTAATAAAACGAAAAAGTAGTTTTCAAAACTACTTTTTCTTGTGTCGGTTAGCTCTCCTGCGCTTCTTGCGCTTATGGGTAGCTACCTTATGTCTTTTTCTTTTTTTACCACTCGGCATAAAGTTCTGCTTTAAAGATTACTATTTTATTTAACGTGCACACTGCTTTTAACACCTTCTACAAAAACCTTTGCCGGTTTAAAAGCCGGAATGTTGTGCGCCGGAATTTTAATGGTAGTGTTCTTTGAAATATTCCGTCCAGTTTTTTCGGCCCTCGTTTTAATAATAAAACTTCCAAAACCTCTTAGGTAAACGTTATCACCGCTTTCAAGAGAAGTCTTAACTTCTTCCATGAAGGATTCAACCGTTGCCTGAACATCTCCTTTCTCAATCCCCAGTTTATCTGAGATCTTAGATACAATTTCCGCTTTCGTCATCTTGAATTATAGATTTTCTGTATGTTTTTTAGGGTTGCAAATATATAAATTTAATTCATTCTTTTCCTGTAAAGTTCTAATTTTAAGATGAATTCATTGCTTAATCAATTACTTTTGGATTTTAGCTATATTGTTAATGAGTTTTTCGGAGCAAATCTTACTTTGGTATAACGAGAATAAACGTGATCTTCCATGGCGAGAAACAACGGAACCTTATAAAATATGGCTATCCGAAATTATATTACAACAAACTAGAGTTGCCCAGGGTATTCCTTATTACGAAAAATTTTTACAGAATTTCCCTACGGTGAAGGCTCTGGCAACGGCCCCCGAAGAGAATGTGTTGAAACTTTGGCAGGGTTTGGGCTATTATTCGCGTGCCAGAAACCTCCATTTTACCGCGAGAATGGTCGTAGATCAGTATAATGGAGAATTTCCTGATTCTTATGCCGACTTATTAAATCTAAAAGGGGTTGGAGATTATACCGCAAGTGCTATTGCATCCATTTGTTTCAATGAACCGCAACCTGTGGTCGACGGAAATGTTTATAGGGTATTAGCACGGCATTTTGGGGTAGATCTCGCTATAAACAGCACTGAAGGTATTAAATATTTTAAAGACCTGGCTCGTGAAGTGATGCATGTACATAATATAAGGGACTACAATCAAGGTATTATGGAATTCGGTGCCATTCAGTGCCGTCCTAAGAAACCCGGTTGTGGAGTTTGCCCTTTAAGTACTAGTTGTGTTGCGCTGCAAAAGAATAAGGTGGCCGACCTTCCTGTTAAAATAAAAAAAGGCACAGTACAACACCGCTATTTCAACTATTTGGTGCCCATTACACCAAATGGAAAAACCTTACTGAAGAAAAGAAAGGGCAAGGGCATTTGGCAGAACTTATGGGAATTTCCTTTGCTAGAATCAAATTCTCAACTTGCACTCGAAGAAGTTTCAAGGGAGATGGTCAGTATTATTTCATTAAGCGAGGTTCAAAAATTATATGCTTTCAATACCGAAACCATCGTTCATAAATTGTCGCACCAACATTTGCATACCAAATTTTGGATTATTGAAACAAATGCTGTTCTAACTGAAGGAATCGAGGTTTCAAGTCTGCAAAAATATCCCGTACCGGTTTTGATCGCCGATTTTATAAGAACATTTAAAAATTCGTATTTTTGTACATTGAACTAAGTTATAAGGTATGAGTGGAACATTGAATAAAGTAATGCTGATCGGGCATTTGGGCGATGAAGTAAAAATGCATTATTTCGAAGGTGGGGGCGCAATTGGCAGGTTCCCCATCGCAACTAATGAAACCTACACCAATAAACAGACTGGCGAAAAGGTGACCAACACCGATTGGCATAATATTGTAGTTAGAAACAAAGCCGCTGAAATTTGTGAAAAATACCTAAGCAAAGGCGATAAAATATATGTAGAAGGTCGATTGAAAAATAGACAATGGCAGGGTGAAGATGGCAATACAAGGTATTCTACCGAGGTGCAAGTGCATGATTTTACATTTTTATCGACCAAGAAGGAGAGTATGGCAAATGCCCAGGCAGGTAATACACATCAGAACCAGAATACTTCGTCATCACAAAATTTGGCAAAAGCACAAGACATGCCGGAGGTAGAATCACCAGAGCAAGACGACGACTTACCTTTCTAGCCAAACCAAAACCATAACTATTGGATCCTGAGCCCCTTAGTCAAATTGTAATTTTGCTCGCCCTAAACGGCGGCTTCCTGCTTAACGTGGGTATTCTTGTACTCTTGCTAATATGTTCTGCTATGATATCAGGGGCAGAAGTAGCCTTTTTTGGACTCTCGCCAACTGATATCAACACCATTGAAGAGAAAAAAACCTCAAAAGGCAATATTATAGTTACCCTGCTAGACCGTCCGAAAAAATTGTTGGCTACCATTCTCATTGCCAATAATGCAATCAACATAGGTATTGTTCTGCTCTTCAATATTATTGGGGACACGTTGTTCTCAAATGTGAATTACGTGCTGTTCGGTATTGTTTCGGTGCGTTTTCTATTAGAGGTCGTTGTAGCTACTTTTCTTATTTTAATGTTCGGTGAGATACTTCCGAAGGTATATGCCAACCGAAACAAGGTCAGTTTTGCCAATGTGATGGTATACCCTATGAAGGTTCTCGATTTCATATTTTCGCCCCTTAGCCTACCCATGCGAGCAGGTACAATTTTTATGTTCAACAAGTTGGGCAAAGAAAAATCGAACTTAAGTGTAGACCATCTTTCACAAGCCTTGGAACTTACCTCAGATGGTGATACCTCCAAACAAGAACAAAAGATATTAGAGGGCATCGTTAGTTTTGGCAATACCGATACCAAACAGGTGATGCGACCTCGAATCGATATGTTCGCTCTTGACGAAGAAATGAAGTTTCTTGAAGTGCTACTTGAGATAAAAAGACACGGCTATTCAAGAATACCGGTTTTTTCGGAAAATATGGATAATGTAATCGGGGTACTTTATGTAAAAGACCTTTTGCCCTATATTGATAGAAAGACCTTTAATTGGATGTCGTTGATCCGTGAGCCTTTTTTTGTTCCTGAGAACAAAAAATTAGATGACCTTTTATTAGAATTTCAAGACAAAAAGAATCATTTGGCCATTGTGGTAGATGAATATGGCGGCACCTCGGGCATTGTTACCCTAAATGATATTATCGAAGAAATTGTAGGTGACATTAGCGATGAATTCGATGATGAAGACCTCATTTTTTCTAAACTAGACGATTTTAATTTTGTTTTTGAAGGAAAAACGGCATTAAAGGATTTTTATAGAGTGGTCAAGATGGAAAACGAAGAAGCCTTCGAAGACCAAAAAGGCGAATCAGAGACCATTGCGGGTTTTGTTTTGGAAATAGCCGGAAGTTTTCCGAAAAAGGGAGAAGTGGTCGCCTTCAACGACTATCTGTTTTTGATCGAGAGCCTCGACAAGAAAAGAATTAAACAAATTAAGGTAACGTTGCCACATGAACAATAAATTCATCATTGTAATTATACTGGGCACCCATTTATTTTTTGGATGTAAAGAAGATGTTCTGCCCAAACCCAAGGCCATGCTTCGATTAGAGTATCCCGAAGCTAAATTTGCGAGGCTTGAAACCGATCATTTTGAGTTTCAGTTCAACCAAATGGCTAAAGTGAAAAGCAAAACCAGCACTTCGGTAGAGTTAGAATATCCTACTATGCATGGGTCAATGTTCATAAATTATAAAAAGGTAGAAAACAATCTTGAAAAACTACTTTCCGACGCTCAAAAATTCTCGTATGAGCATGTGGTAAAAGCCGATGGTATTGAAGCAGACGAGTTCATAAATAGTACCGACAAGGTTTTTGGTATGATCTATGAAGTTACAGGTGATGCCGCCTCACAGGCCCAGTTTTATGTTACCGATAGTACACAACATTTTGTAACCGGATCGCTCTACTTTTCGGTGAAGCCCAATTACGATAGTATTTACCCCGCGGCTCAATATCTTCAGAACGATATTCGCAGAATTATGGAAAGCTTACGATGGAAACAATAGGCCATCATGTCCAAACTTAAAAATATTCTTAAAAAAATGGCAATATTGTTCGGCAGTCTGGTGCTGTTGCTAAGTATTTCCGTTGTGCTCTTCGTGAACTTTAGTCCTCAAATGGGGGGCTCGGCCACCAAGGCACAAAAGGCTCTTTTTGAAAAGTCGAATAATTATGAAAATAAGGTTTTTGTCAACCCTGACGGGATTAAAATGTCTTTGGATTTTAATAAGACCATAAAAGCTATTTCAGGTTTTTTTGGCCCTCAACCGAATACTAGCCCACAAATACCGATACTCGTAATGCAGTTGGATTCTACCGAAGTAGCAGACTACCTAGGGCCAACACGTTTGGTCTGGTTCGGCCATTCCGCTTTTTTATTACAAATTGCGGGCAAGACTATTTTACTCGATCCCATGTTCGGTGATGTGCCGGCACCCCTGCCCATGTTGGGTGCAAAACGCTTTAGCGCAAAGTTGCCCATGGCCATCGAAAAGCTTCCTAAAATTGATGCGGTCATCCTTTCACATGACCATTACGATCATTTGGATTATGGTTCGATTAAATTATTAAAAGATAAAACTAACATGTTTTTCGCCCCATTAGGCGTCGGCGCACACCTTGTAGAATGGGGTATAGCTGAAGATCACGTGGTTGAGCTCGATTGGTGGCAAGAAGTACCCTTAGAAAATATCACCCTTAAATGTACACCAGCACAACATTTTTCAGGAAGAGGATTTACGGATCGGGGAAAAACCTTATGGAGTTCATGGGTCGTTCAATCGGCCAACGAAAATATTTTCTTTAGTGGCGATAGTGGTTATGGCCCTCATTTTAAGGAAATAGGAGAAAAATATGGACCTTTCGATTTCGCAATGATGGAATGCGGACAATACAATACTCTTTGGAAAGAAATACATATGATGCCCGAGGAAACCGCCCAGGCCGGTATCGATATACGCGCCAGAACCATTATGCCGATTCATTGGGGGGCTTTTAAACTAGCCATGCATCCATGGACGGAACCCGTAGAACGATTGGCCGTTAAAGCACAACAATTGAATATTGATATGGTAACGCCCAAAATTGGGGAATCTTTTTTGATAGGGTCAGATCAAGGGTATCGTTCAAAGTGGTGGACGGCTTTTAATTAGCCTCTAAAAGGGTTTCGGCCTTTTTTATACTCGAGTTAATTTGTTCGCGAACCACTTTTATCTTCGCTTCCTCTTCGTCAAGCCAGCTTTGTTTTTCAGCCGACAATTGCTTCCCGTTCATTATTTCATCAGAATCGAATCGATCGCCAAAATCTTGCATCCAGCCCATCATACCCTTGTGGGCTTCTTGAAGGTCGGTCATAGCGCCTTCATACTGTACGCCAATTTCTGTGGTGTCTACCTTTGCTTTTAACTCGCCGACCAATTTTGATATCTTGCCCATTTTCGGCATTACCTCATCATGAATAGCCATAACCTGCTTCATCTGCGATGAATCCATTTTTTCTTCTGATTTCTTATCGGCTTTACACGATACAAATAGAATAAAAGCAAATAGGCCAACTGTAAGGGTGTTTTTTAAGATCATGATCAAACATTTAAGGGTTATAAAATCAAAGACTGTCGTATAATTTAGCATAGTATGCTATGCGATTTCAAAGATAAAGAACAAAGAAGATTTGGCATATGAATACTATCAAAATTTGTAATAAACCGATGGCGAACTGTAACATTTGCGGTGGTCAGTAGTCTTTACTGTAATTATCCTAATTAACTAATCTGTACAAAATGAGAAATAGGAATATTGAAAGATGGGCGTTTGTTTTTTTTATGAGTCTGTCTGGG
>JBATIN010000089.1:0-3204 GCA_049667765.1 Flavobacteriaceae bacterium | reverse complement strand
GGCCAGTATCCGATAGGGTAATGCTTCCTTTGACCGGTTGGTTGGCCGGTAAAGCAAATTTTACCTCGGCCACTTGGTTATCATTGAAAACAGCCGATGTTTTGGCAATTAGTTTTAGGTCGTTATATAAGGATACCGGGGTGCTTTCCGTAGTGCCAGAGCTTGATAAAATGGCCGTAAGCTCCAGATTTTCTGGATCAATGCTTGAAAAATAAACGGAGTCGATGGCGATATTTTCTGGGTCATTCGCATGAAGTCGAACCAAATGTGTATGAACCGTGTTAGAAGTGTCGATAGGGGAAAGCTGTATGCGATCTTGAAAATCTGAAATAAGAATCAAGTTTTTATCAATTCCCTTGGCTTTGCTAAAAAACGTATTCGCCTTTAAGGAAATATCCGAGAGTTTCAATTGCTTTTCGGTATGGGATATGGCCAGGAGTTCATTTTGAATATCTCCGATCTTTACATCTTTATATGTTTTTTGATTGGTAAACAAGGTAAAGCGCTCGTCTTCGGGTAGCGATTTTATTAAATCTTGTACCGCGTTTTCCATGAGCGAGGCATTGTCCTTTTTGTATTGGGTACTAAAAGAATCATCAAGATAAATAACGGTTTCTTTGGGTTGAAGGGCCGAATTGGCTGCCAAGAAGGGCTGGGCAAAAGCAAGTACCAATGCCGTAAAAATCACCATTCGGGTGAGTAATAACAGCCATTTTTTTAGGGTTTTGCTCTTTCGTGATTCTGAACGAATACGTTGCAATACCCTAACATTGGTAAAGGCGGTCTTCTTAAATCTTCGGAGTTGAAAAAGATGGATAAAAATAGGAATGAGTAGTAACAATAGCGCCCAAAGTAGTTCTGGATATTTTAACTGCATTTCCTATATTGATTGCACAAAGATATACAAAAAAAGACGTAAGACCGTTCCCCTATTTGACATTAGACCTAAGACAGAAATAATTTAAATTAAAGTTCATTTCCCGATTTTACAAATTCTTTTTTATAAGAGACCGTTTTTTGTTTTTTCAAGCACTTCCTATCAACAAAAAAAGTAATAATCGACCATATGTGTTTGTCCAAGTGCATAAAAATACTTCCGTATGGTTTGCTGTGCTTCTTCGTTGGCCACGGTAATAATGCTTTGGGGATTATGAAGCTTTTCTAAATGAGCGAAGTGTAACATTTTCTTCCCATAAATCTCTTTGCCTATTTTTTTTGGATTGTCGCAAAGCCAATAAAAATCGATGTTCCTGTTCAAGAGTCCTTTTGCGATTTCTTTTCCCTTGGCACCGGCACCCCAAATGGTCAATGGCCTGTCATTATCTTGGTTAAGCTCTAAAAAATAATGGAGTTTTATCTCTAAAAAATAGTTCTGGGCATAGTGTTCGCTAACGCGTGATGTTCTTGTATCATAATCACGCCAATAGTGCAGCACTTGATTACAGGGAATACATTTCAATCCGTTTTTATAAAAGCGAAAGGTAAGGTCATAATCTTCAGGATATCGGTCGGGCAGAAACCCTTCACATTCGTCCAGGTCGTCGCGATAGGCCATCCAACAAGGCGAGGGTATCACACACTCCTTATAGATTTCGGAATAGTTGCTGCCCTTTGCGGTCAATTGGTTGAGCCATTGTTCATAACGTTCATAGCCATTACTGATGCCTCGTGCCGAAAAGTATTTTACCTGCCCCACAGCAAGATGTTTTTTTCCGTGTTTAATCAATGAGGCCACCATGGTTCTCAATTTATCGGCGGTCATTATGTCGTCGGAGTCCATGCGCGTAATCATTTGTCCATGGCTATGCTTAAACGCGGTGCGCAGGGCATGGATAATACCTTCACCTTCATTAGGCATGGCCTTTATTCGCGGATCATTGACCGCATATTGTTGCACGAGGGCATTACTTTGGTCGGTAGAATGGTCATTGATGGCCAAAACTTCCCAATTTTCATAGGTTTGCGAACGAATGGAATCCAAACAATCGGGCAAGAAGCCTTCGGTATTCTTAAAAGGAATCAAAATACTGACCAAAGGATTGTTCATAAAGGCAATTTAAACAAATAGTGTTCGTTTTCCGGTATAGAAAGTGATTCAAACCTTGATATAATACAAGGCCTAAAGAATTTGATGCAAAATTATTCTTTAATTCTTTTTATAGAGAAGAAAAAGCTTTCTATATTTGCACCCGCATAAGGAGAAATGGCAGAGTGGTCGAATGCGGCAGTCTTGAAAACTGTTGAGGGTCACACCTCCGGGGGTTCGAATCCCTCTTTCTCCGCAAAAAACCCTGTAATCAGTTGATTTACAGGGTTTTGCATTTATAGTTGACACTATTAGTGACCAAAGAAATTGTATCCCGTTGACGTGTCAGGTATATAAAAGGCGGGCATGGTCTTTTACTAAAAGGCAGCCCCTTTTAATTTATGTTGCGAATTGATTTGGATTTATATCACTTCTTATTGTTCATACTTCCAAGAGCTGACAAACGAATTAGGCTAATTCTTACTATACTTTACAGCAACGTTGCTCAGGGTCGTAACTAGTTGTAATCATAGGTGTTTGCAACTTTTTTAGGCCTCTTAAAATCTTTTGCTTAGCGTTGTGTTGAATGAAATTATTGTTGGGAAAATTTGTTTACTGCAATGCGATTCAGTGGATTTTTTTGAGTCGCCCAAATATGTAATTTGCCCTCCTTATCAATTTGCAGTCCTGCAGCACCGCCAAAATCAACATTATTGTTACATGAAAAGGTTTTGGTAAGGACTTTCTCCATTCTTGGTTCAAAATTACCCAGCAGACTGACGAGAATTAAATCGGCTTTACCGAGAAGTTCTTTTTTGTAAAATCCAATGGCATAAATACTCTCCTTATCCTTAATAAGATTAATGGATTGATAGCTTGCCCAGTCATCAGGAGCGGCAAAGCTCAATAATAATCTTTTTTCATTATTGTCAAGGTTCACGTGGTAGAAATCCCAATTACGGCTATCCCAATTGCTAACCACCATTAAATAACCTGAATTTAGGGCAATTAATCCGGTTGCTCCGGCAGTCTGGTGTTTAGCTTCACCTTTTCTGTACAGTGTTAGTTTTGGTTGAGCCGTATATAGGTCTTCATTCGTATAATTATATACACAGACGTTTGAAGTGGTTTTAGTATCGTTGTCTTCAATTCCCAATGCCAAAAAGGGTTCGCTAACT
>JBATIN010000088.1:0-4509 GCA_049667765.1 Flavobacteriaceae bacterium | reverse complement strand
GCGCACGCTAGAACTTGATTTTGGTCCGAAGAATTTTCCGTCTTTTTTTACCCCGAACCAAGATGGAGCCAATGATTTTTGGCAATATATTCCCAACCCCGAAACGGGTGAAATCAACATAGAACTTATTCGAATCTACGATCGCTATGGCAACTTAATCAAACATTTGGATCCAAGATCTAAAGGATGGGATGGATCTTACAACGGCAGGCGCCTACCCGAATCTGATTATTGGTATCACGCCATCTCGTTCAGTGGGCAGGAGCTAAAAGGGCATTTTACCTTAAAACGCTAAGTTAAATTTTCAATGCTCGGTTACAGGTAAACCATTCACCTTTCGTATTTTTAAACGATGAAATTTAAAGTAGTCTCAGCGTTCAAACCTACGGGCGATCAGCCCCAGGCCATAAAACAACTGGTTGAAGGCATGGCTGCCGGAGAACGGTATCAGACCCTCTTGGGCGTTACCGGCTCGGGCAAGACCTTTACCGTCGCCAACGTCATCGAAGAAGTGCAACGGCCTACCTTAGTGTTGGCGCACAACAAGACCTTGGCGGCACAACTCTATTCAGAATTCAAGCAGTTCTTTCCTCAGAACGCGGTAGAGTATTTTGTGTCATATTATGACTATTACCAGCCAGAAGCCTTTATTCCTACCTCTGGCCTATACATCGAAAAAGATCTCTCTATCAACGAGGATATCGAAAAACTGCGACTTAGTACTACTTCATCATTACTTTCCGGAAGAAGGGATGTCATTGTCGTGGCCTCAGTGTCTTGCTTGTACGGTATCGGAAATCCGGTTGAGTTTCAAAAGAACGTCATCTCTATACAAAAAGACCAAGTGATTCCCCGAACCAAGCTCATGCACCAGTTAGTACAAAGTCTGTATTCTAGAACAACGGCAGATTTCAGAAATGGTAACTTTAGGGTTAAGGGCGACGTCGTCGATGTTTTCCCCAGCTATGCCGACCATGCCTACCGCATTCATTTTTTTGGGGACGAAATCGAAGAAATAGAAGCCTTTGACCCCTTTAACAACAAGGTGATCGAGGTCTATGAACATTTGACCATTTACCCGGCCAACATGTTCGTTACTTCGCAAGATGTACTACAGAATGCCATTCATCAAATTCAGGACGACCTGATTAAACAAATCGATTTTTTTAAGGAAATAGGAAAACCCCTGGAGGCCAAACGTCTTGAGGAACGTACCAACTTTGATCTTGAAATGATACGTGAATTGGGATATTGTTCGGGAATAGAAAACTACTCACGCTATTTAGATGGACGACAAGCGGGCACCCGTCCATTTTGTTTGTTGGACTACTTTCCCAAAGACTATCTCATGGTGGTCGATGAGAGCCATGTGACCATCCCTCAAGTGCATGCTATGTACGGTGGCGACCGCTCCCGAAAGGTCAATTTGGTGGATTATGGCTTTAGGCTTCCAGCGGCCATGGACAATAGGCCCTTAAAATTTGAGGAATTCGAAACGCTTCAAAACCAAGTAATTTTTGTGAGTGCCACACCTGCCGACTACGAACTTCAACTCAGTCAAGGTGTTTATGTAGAACAAGTGATTCGTCCAACAGGGCTCTTGGACCCTATTATAGAAGTAAGGCCTAGTTTAAACCAGATCGATGACCTCGTTGAAGAAATACAGGTGCGGGTAGAAAAAGACGAACGGACACTGGTCACCACCCTTACGAAAAGAATGGCGGAAGAACTGGCAAAATACCTTACCCGAATCAATGTTCGTTGTCGATATATTCATAGCGATGTAGATACTTTAGAGCGGGTCGAGATCATGCAAGATCTTCGAAAAGGAATTTTCGATGTACTTATCGGAGTCAATTTATTGCGGGAAGGTCTCGATCTACCCGAGGTTTCTTTAGTCGCAATTTTAGATGCGGACAAAGAAGGATTCCTCAGAAGCAATCGTTCTTTGACACAAACTGTAGGAAGAGCAGCCCGACATTTGAATGGGAAAGCCATCATGTACGCCGACAAAATTACGGCCAGTATGCAGAAGACCATTGATGAAACCAACTACCGCCGCGAGAAGCAAACGAACTATAATTTGAAGCATAATATCACACCAACCTCGTTGAACAAAAGTTTGGATAATGTGCTTGCCAAAAACTCGGTTTCCACCTATCATTTTGCAAAAGAAGAGATGCGGGCCGCTGAACCAGACCTCGACTATTTGACCAAAGAGCAGATCGAAAAATTGATTCGGGACAAACGAAAAGCCATGGAAAAAGCGGCAAAAGAATTAGATTTTATGCAAGCCGCTAAACTACGCGACGAGATAAAAATGTTGCAAAATCAAGAATAATTTTCGTTACTTACGAGTATTTTAGCAACGAATTTTATTTTTTACAGTCCGTTAACCTATTTAATTAAATAAAAATATTTATATATCTGGTTTACAATATTTTAATTATTATTTTTAGTCTTGTCTAAATTGATAAAATGCAACAAATATCGATACTTTTTCGCTTAGCGTCTCGGTTTAAAACCTTTGTAGCTCACATTACGCTTCTTGCTTTCGTTCTGTTATTTTTTTGTCAATTTTCGATGGCCCAAAATTTATCGGCTAAAAAAATAAATACCTTGGCCAACGAGAAATTCCCTGAAGCCATATTTGATCTTATCGAATTTTTAAAACTCAAAAACGATGGTCATTACGAAAATGAAATTCAACAGAATCTAGCATGGTGCGATGCGGTTTTTACCGATTTGAAATTCGAAACCCAGGTAATCGAAACCGAAGGGGCACCCCTACTCTTTGCCGACATATTATTCCATAAAAAAGCCAAAACGGTTTTATTCTATTTACAAATAGATGGGCAGCCGGTCGATACTAAAAAATGGAATCAACCAAATCCGTTCCTACCTGTTTTGAAAGAAAAAGATGATACTGGAAATTGGACGATTATCGATGCTGAAAAATTAAAAAACGAATTCAATAGCGAATGGCGAATTTTTGCGCGATCGGCCTCCGATTCAAAAGGCCCGGCGATGAGCTTGATATCCGCGTTGCAAATTCTACAGAGCAAAAAGTTGAAACCCGCTTTTAATGTTAAGGTGATTATGGACTTCCAAGAAGAAATGGGCTCCCCTTCACTTCCAAAAGCAGTAACCTTGAACCGTGAATTAATGAACGCCGATATGCTTTTTGTGATGGACGGCACAAGACACCTTTCCAACTTGCCTACCCTCACATTTGGCGCTAGGGGCATCGCTACGGCAACTTTACGTTTTTTTGGACCTAGACATCCATTACATAGCGGTCAATATGGCAATTTTGCGCCAAATCCCGTGTTTGAAGCCGCGAAACTATTGGGCAACCTAAAAGATGAAAACGGCAGGGTCACCCTTCCCGGTTTTTATGATGGCATAACATTATCCGAAAAAGAAAAAATACTGCTAAATCAAGTTCCTGAAAATTTGGATAGTATACTGCACGACTTGGGCATTGCCAAATCGGATGCCGTTGGAGCGACCTATCAAGAAGCACTGCAATATCCTTCTTTAAATATCAGGGGATTGAACGCGGCCTGGGTAGGCGATGAAGTACGCACCATAATACCCTCAGAAGTTATCGCTGAAATAGACATGCGCTTGGTGCCGGAATCCGAAGGGGAACTTTTAATGCAATCCCTCAAGAACTACATTCAAGATAACGGTTATCATTTAGTGGATTCCATTCCAACTGAAGACGAAAGGAAAACTTACTCAAAACTAGCTTCGTTCTCCTATAAATTAGGCTCAAAACCCTTTCGAACCGATATGGATTCCCCCATTGGAAAGCATCTTGAAAAAGTAATGCAAAAAGTTTTCGGCAACGGCTTTGTCAATATGCGAACTACAGGCGGGTCGCAGCCTATGTCGCCTTTTATCACCACCTTGGGGATCCCAGCCGTTTCCATAAGGATTCCCAACCCGGATAACAATATCCATAGTCCTGATGAGAATCTTCGCTTAGGCAATTTTTTAGAGGGAATAGTTACTTGTTTGGCGATTTTAGATGAGCCTTTAAAATAAGAAAGCGCCCTGCATTGTGCATACAGAACGCTTCCCAAACTAACCAACTAAACCAACCATTATGCAGGCGATACCTAGATAGGCAAGCCGATACATAATTTTTTCAATTTTTTAACCAAGTTCGATCATGCGCTTAGGCTTGGGCAATGCTTCCTTTCTTTTTGGCAACACGAATCGCAACAAACCATCCACATAATCCGCTTTTATTCTTTCTTCGTCAATAGTGTCGGGCAAGGTGAAGGCCCTTTTAAACGAGTTAAAACTGAATTCCCTTCGGGTATAATTCCCTTCCACCATTTCATTTTCAGTTTTTACCTCAGAAGATACGGTTAACACCTTGTCGTCAATTTCAATCTTGAAATCTTCTTTTTTCCTTCCAGGAACGGCAAGTTCCAATTCAAAATCTTTTTCGTTTTCCTTAATATTTACAGCCGGTACAGCTGTATTGTAATTTTC
>JBATIN010000087.1:0-1507 GCA_049667765.1 Flavobacteriaceae bacterium | reverse complement strand
GCCGAATACTCTTCGCCGCGGAGATAAAAATCGACTTGATCGGTCAGGTCGGTAATGTATTTTACGTTCCAGCCTTTGGTATACCCTTTCGGGCAGTCCTTTTCCTTAAAATAGACTTTCAGCTCGTTTGCATCTGAAATGATTTTTCCTTCGGTACCCATTAGGGTAATGGAGGTCGACATTTTACGATAGGTCTCGTCGCTCCAGTTTACCGAAAGAATCCCCGTCGTCTTATCTTCCAGTTCCAATAGCGAATAGACTGAATAATCCACTTGGTTTGAATAGAGGGACTTTAGAAAAGTACCTTTGGCCCCTGTAATGGGGGTCAAAATATAATTGATCAGATCGATAACGTGCGAGGCATAGTCCATTAAACAGCCGCCGCCCTCGGAAGGATCCGAGCGCCAGGTATCTTGTTTTTTCTTGAGCACTACCGGGCCGTAGGCTTCGCCGACAAAATGTTGAATATCGCCAATGGCCTTGCTGTCGATCAACCGTTTCACCTCGTTAAAGGTGCCGATGAACTTGTTGTGGTAGCCCACTTGGTTGACCAATTTTTTGGTTTCAGCGAGGGTGACCAGTTCTTGGCCTTCCTCAGGGCTAAGACAAAAAGGTTTTTCGGCAAAAACATGAATGTTGCGGTTCAACAGTTCCTTTACGAACATGGAATGAAATTTTGTGGGAACCGCTACCACCACGGCATCGGGTTTCGCCTCTTCGACCATTTTAATATAGTCGGTGTAACAAGGAAAAGGACTATATTTTTGTAAGGCCCCCACCACTAGTTTAGAGGTGTCACAGACCCCTACAACCGCTACATCGGCATGTGCACCTAGTATGGCAAGATGGGATATTCCCATTTTTCCGGCACCTATTAAAGCAACTTTGATCATAATTTTATGTTCTTATTTTGGATATTCATTTATAACGAGTTGATATAGTCATCGAGATAATTAATGATTACCTCCTTTTTTGAAATATAGGGGGAGGGTTCAAAACTGTCGATGGCATTTAAAATATCGTTTAGTTGATCGGTTTCGTACCACGGGTAGATATAATTCAGCTCGGTAAACGTGTCCAAAAGTTCTACCTGGTGGTCGTCGACCATTTCATTATATTTTGATAACCGGGCCACGGCGATTACTTTTTTCTCAAGTTTAATACCCTTGATCAATGAGCCGGTTCCGGCATGTGAAATAATGACCCTTGCTTTTTTATAAAGCTCGGTTATTTCGTCTGGCGACATAAAAGGGCGCAGGGTCATAAATTTACTTTCAAAAGGGGTATGACCGTTCTGTACAATCACTTCTTCCTTTATCAACCCCTGTTCCAATAGGCGTTCCAATTCGATCAGCGGCCGAGTAAACTCTGTGGGAAATGTGCCCAATGTTACCAAAATCATAGTTTCTTCTTTAGATTAATAGATGCCCCCTAAATAGACCGATTTTTTATATTGCTTTTGCACTTCGGGCCATTGAACAATAAACTTATTGGCGATAGGGTAGGC
>JBATIN010000086.1:0-1544 GCA_049667765.1 Flavobacteriaceae bacterium | reverse complement strand
ATCATCATCAAGGTCCATAATATCACCAACTCCGTCAGCATCGTTATCATTTTGTACCCCAATTTCTTCAGAAAGATCATCGGAGCTTGAAACCGGGTCGGCTAGGTTATCGGCCGTAGCAGAAGTGGTTGTATTGGTAATAATTGTTGCCGCTGTTCCCGAATTCACTGTGGCCGAAATATCAATGCTCGCAACACTGCCATTGGTCAAATCTCCTATTGACCATAGACCATTGGCATTGTTATAGCTATTTATTGAACCTCCGGAAGTGTTTCCTGATCCAGTAAAGGTCAGACCATTAGGAATGACATCGGTAACTTCGACATTTAAAACATCATCCGGTCCGTTGTTGGTTACCGAAAGGGTGAACACAATAGTATTTCCTTCAATTGGTGAATTGTTATCTACATTCTTTGTAGTAACGAGGTCTGCATCTGTAGTCGAGCTAAAGCAATAATCCAATAATGGAAAAATACCACAATCAAGAGAGGTATAATTAGTATCTCCTGTGGCATCACCATCACCAACATTACCCTCGGATTTATGCCCTCCGAAACAGGGGCGGTCGTTGCCAACTTTCTTTACTAAAATATAATGGCCCGAAACACCTATATATGTTGCGAATTCGATTCCTTGAATAAAACCATCGGGAATACGTGGGCTATTGTATTGAGATCCTGTTCCTGTAAGCATTTGTGAACTGTTATCGCCCCAAAAATAAGGGGTGCCATCGCTAAGTATTGCTCCGGCTGCAGGATGTCCAGGGCTGTTATCTCCAGCATTTAGAAAAACCACATTTTCGAGATCACCTGTGTTAGAGGCATTTTGAACAACTACCCATGACAATTGATCGGTAATGCTTCCAATTCCTAATTGTCCATCCTTATTTTCCCCGAAAGTATAAATTTTGTTATTAGCTGGGTTGAGTGCATAATACGAGGGCGTGTCACCGGTATCTGCACTTGCGGTAATAGCTAAAAAAGATGCAACTGAAGGGAAAGGATTCGTCATCTGGGTTGGTGAATTACGCGCTACAAAAGCTGAACCATCGCCCAGGGCCGTTTCTGCGCCCCAAGTATAGTAACTTCCCGTGTTGGTTACCGCAAATACTGCATTTTCAGTAACCTTGATTCTTTCGACGTTCGATATATTGGCTAAATGCCAGTTGTTGTCTATAGACGAGGATCCGTCCCCTAAAATTTCGAAGTCATCGTCTGCCATGACATAAACATTACCACTTGTTGTAAGAAGTATTATTACCCCTTTAGATGCGGACATATACTTAATATCTAAAGGGGATAGGCTAGAAGGTAACCCAGTTAATGGATTTCCAGTTGGGGCCGTAACGGTTAATAGTTGAAAGGAGGTACTTGAAGTTAAGGTACCATCAACAACAGCATTTTCATTGCCCCACACATAAAGTCCATTGGTAGTTAGTAGGAAATTCTGAGGGTTGGCACTTCCTTGCGCATCATCTCCTAATGTGGCCAATAAGGGTGTTCCGGAATATGAATATCCATTGGCAGGAATAATCTCAGTTGCAT
>JBATIN010000085.1:0-5022 GCA_049667765.1 Flavobacteriaceae bacterium | reverse complement strand
GATACTACCTGGGACGAATTGAGAAATGCCACCAACATGGTGACCAACACCAAAAAATAAGTAAGATGAACAAGACAGTAAATATAAATCTAGCGAATACACTTTTTCATATCGACGAACAAGCGTACAACAAAATGCGCCGCTATCTGGAATCGATTAAACGTTCTTTTGCCAATACACCGGGCAGCGATGAGATCATGGCCGATATAGAGGCCCGTATCGCCGAACTCTTTTATGAAAAACTAGAGAGCGAACGCCAGGTCATCACCGAAAAAGAAGTTGACCAAGTAATCAGTATTATGGGGCAACCCGAAGATTATATGGTAGACGAAGACATGTTTGAAGACGACCCAAAATCGAGCCATACCTATAGCGCGCCAAGAAAATCAAAAAAATTATACCGCGATACGGACAACAAATATGTTGCGGGAGTTTCCTCGGGGTTAGGCCATTACTTTGGAATCGATCCGCTTTGGGTGCGGCTATTATGGATATTCTTGACCATCGGTTCGGGAGGAGGGTTTATACTGATTTACGGCCTATTATGGATCTTAATTCCTGAAGCGACGACTACTTCACAAAAGTTGGACATGAAGGGGGAGGCGATCAATATCAGTAATATTGAGCGAAAGGTAAAAGAAGGTTTTGATGAAGTGGCAGATAGGGTGAAAAACGTAGATTATGAAGGTGTCGGCAACAAGGTTAAAAGCAGTGGCAAGACTTTCTTTGACACCTTGGGCGATATTATCATGTTCTTTTTCAAGGTTATTGGCAAGTTCATTGGCATCTTATTAATTATAATTGGGGCCGCTACCCTAATCGGACTATTCATTGCTATGGGAACCGTGGGTATTTTAGATTCCATTCACATTCCGGGCATTGATTTCTATAATATTGTCAATGTCACCAACACCCCTGTTTGGTTGGCTTCCTTACTTGGCTTTTTTGTAGTAGGAATACCCTTTTTCTTTCTTTTATATCTAGGTTTGAAAATATTAGTGAACAACCTAAAATCGATTGGCAATGTTGCCAAGTTTTCCTTATTGGGCCTTTGGTTGATTTCCTTGATTTCATTAATCGTACTGGGTATAAAGGAAGCGGCTGCCCACGCCTATTCGGGAAGCTCAACAGATGAAAGCGAATTGGTGTTTGAACAGCCTATCGATACGCTGAACCTTATGATGAAAGCTTCCGATATTCCTAACGATGGTAATCGTATCGGGATAAACGGGATGATATTGCACTTTGATAATGATGGCCAAGAAGTGTTGGTTTCTGAAGATGTTCGCATTTACTTAAAAAAGTCAAACGACAGCATTGCTCGTATCGAAGTACGAAAAAACGCTAACGGAAATTCGTTTCAGAGCGCCAAGGAAACCGCGGATGGAATCGATTACCACTATAACATCTCGGGAAATAGCATCATATTCAACGATTTTTTGACCACGGCCAAAGAGAACAAGTTTAAAGACCAAGAAGTGCGGATCAACCTTTACTTGCCCGTGGGCACTATAATCAACTATGATCGTGCAAATAGTGATTGCTCAACCATTCGTGCCACGAACGATAGAGACATGAACGGATGTGATTTTGAAGATTATATTTGGAAATTGAACCCTAAAGGAGAATGGATCTGTCAAAATTGTCCTGAAATGGATGATGATAATGATGGCGAAAACAACCATATCAAGATCAACGAAGATGGTATCGATATCAACATTAAAGATAATGGGGATTCATTTAAAATGAAGATCGATGAGAACGGGGTTAAAATTAAATCTAATGACCAGCGTGATAGTGTTGACGTCAATATCAATGAACAAGGCGTTAAAATTGACGCCGATTAAAACAATAGTACAATTCAGTCAGCCATTTCAACGATCCGGTAAAACAAACTATAAGACACCGTTAAAAAATTACAACTTTACATCAATCAATCTAAAAACAACAGTCATGACAACTTTAGCAAGAATTGCAATTGCCCTTTTAGTCAGTATTTTTTTATCGTCCTGCGGGTTCGATATTAATTTTGGGGACTTTGGAACAGGGATCAAAGGAAACGGTAATGTAATTACCGATACCCGTGAAATTACCGACGATTTCACCGAGGTATTAGCTTCAGAAGGCCTTCAGGTATTTGTTACCCAGGCCGATGCTTTCGAAATTTCGGTAGAGGCCGATGAAAACGTGATCGATCTGATCGGTACCGATATCAGAAATGGACAATTAAAAGTGCACACCATCGAAAATATTGGTCGGGCTACAAAAAAAATATACATTAGTATGCCTGATATCACTGCACTGCAAAGCTCCAGTGGGGCACATTTGACGTCTGAAGGTACGATAAAGGAAAATAGCCTTGAAATCGATGCGAGCAGCGGGTCATTAATGAGTATCGCTATTAATGTGAATGACCTTGATCTGGAAGCCGGAAGCGGCGCAAACCTCGAAATTAGTGGTAATGCGGACAATAGTCGAATTGATGCCGGTAGCGGCGCCAATATCAACGCTAAAAAATTAATGGCCAAAAGCTGTACAGCAGAAGCCAGTAGCGGAGCCAATATTCGGATCAATGTTTCAGAACAACTTACAGCCGATGCCAACAGTGGCGGCAATATTGCCTACGAGGGTGAAGCCAAAGTAACCACAAAAAAATCGGTTTCCGGTAGTGTACACAAATATTGATTATATCGAATAATCCGTTCCATAATTAGCTGAACTACATTAGACCTGACAGGTTCTTAATACCGGTCAGGTCTTGCTTTTTATATCCCTAACGGCAATTTGAAATTTAGACGGTTCGGGTTTTGGAAACCTATACCGTCTTTACTTATATTAGTGCAAACTTTATTCTATGCAGATCAGCCTTAATAAGTATATTTTACCCCTTAAGCATACGTTTAGCATTTCGCGCGAATCACATGATTTTCAAGACACTTTGATCGTTGGGCTAACGTTGAACGACAAAACTGGTTACGGAGAAGCTACATCAAACCCGTATTACAAGATCACCGTTGAGAGCATGATGGCAGAAATTGAGGCGATTCGAACCAGTGTAAAAGATTATGAACTTACCGACCCGAAGGATTTTCATCAGTTTCTGGTGGATAATAAGTTAAGCAACTTCGCCATTTGTGCGTTGGATCTGGCCGCTTGGGACTTGTTCGGAAAGCTAAAGGGCGTACCCTTATATACCCTGTGGGGAACTTCTAATGAAAAGTATCCAATTACGAACTATACCATCGGTATCGCGAGCATTGAAAAAATGGTCGCCAAAATGAAAGAACTACCGTGGCCGATCTATAAAATTAAGTTGGGCACAGACGATGATGTGAATATCGTAAAGGAACTGCGCAAGCATACCGACGCCATTTTCCGAATCGACGCCAATTGTGCTTGGAGCGCTAGGGAAACCATTAAAAATGCCCCACAGTTAAAAGCCTTGGGGGTAGAATTCTTGGAACAACCCTTAAAGGCAGATGATTGGGAAGGCATGGAAAAAGTAATGCACCAAAGTGTATTGCCCGTAATCGCCGATGAAAGCTGTATTGTAGAAGCTGATGTTGAAAAATGTGGACTGCATTATAGCGGCATCAATATTAAATTGACCAAATGTGGCGGCCTCACCCCTGCCCTACGAATGATAAAAAAAGCCCGTGAAATGGGACTCAAAGTCATGGTGGGTTGTATGACCGAATCAACCGTGGGCATTTCGGCCATTGCACAGCTGTTGCCCCAGTTAGATTATGTAGATATGGATGGTCCCCTACTCTTAAAAGAAGATATTGCCGATGGTGTTCAAATATTGGATGGAGGCAAACTGATTTTTTCAAAGCTTGGGGGAAGCGGAATAACTTTAAGGTAATGGCGCACTACATTGACAGCTTTCCTGGCCGTGAAATAATAGTGGAAGGCCAAAAACACCTTTATTTTGGCGGCACTTCTTATTTGGGTCTACAGACCGATAAAGCATTTCAGGAAATCTTTATTGAAAATATCAAAAAATACGGTACCAACTATGGAGCCTCACGAAACTCCAATGTTCGTTTATCCATTTTTGACAAAGCAGAAACCTATTTATCTCGATTTGTAGGTAGTGAAAGTGCCCTTACCATGTCTTCGGGATATTTGGCCGGGCAATTATTGGTTCAACATTTCGCAACCAGAGAGCACAGACTTTTTTATGCGCCAAACTCACACTCGGCACTTTTTACGAACAAGACCAAAGCCTATACGACCTACACGGCCTTGAGTATCTCATTACACGAACATTTAAAGAAGAACAAAAATATAGTCCCAGTAGTTTTGCTTGATTCCATAGATTTTTCGGGGTGCAACTATCCAGATTTCGGCGGACTTCAAACTTTGCCCTTGGATAAAGTAATTCTAATAGCCGACGATTCACATGGCATCGGCGTGATCGGTCAATCGGGAAATGGCGTTTATAAAACCTTACAAAAACTGAGGCCGAAAGAACTTTTGGTATGCTGCTCATTGGGAAAGGGGTTCGGTGTTCAGGCAGGAGCTCTCTATGGAACAAGAAAGAGAATCGAAAAGCTTATGGCCACTGATTTTTTTGGTGGCGCCAGTCCTGCAGCGCCTGCCGCCCTTGCATCGGTGCTTGAAGGCGAACACATCTTCATTTCTCAACGTGAAAAACTAAAAAGAAATATCGAACTCTTTGTAAGTGGTCTAAAAGTAGAAAAACAATTTTTATTCATGAAAGACCATCCTGCTTTTACATTTGCCAATGAGGGATTAGCTTCCCATTTAAAGAAAAATAAGATCATTACCACAAACTTTAGATATCCTTCTGACGTGGGTAAGGCTAAGAGCAGAATTATATTAGGGGCTCAACATACGTCCGAAGATATTTTAACATTGTCAACCCGCATTGGCGAATACAATTTTAGAGTTCCATAAAAAGCGTTTATTTCAATTTCAAACCTATAATAAAGTATACCAGATATAGTGGTATCTTTAATATTTTTCGTAACTTTTGTATGAATTAATCCTAAAGAA
>JBATIN010000084.1:0-3508 GCA_049667765.1 Flavobacteriaceae bacterium | reverse complement strand
GTACAGCCCGATGGTTATGGCCAATACCACAAAAACAAACCATGCTACTTTGTTCGTTGAATTCATGCTAATCTTATTTATAACGCCAGCTTGTCAGATCGGCCCCTTTTGGTGCACTCTCGGCAATACGTTTCATAATCTTGGGCACGTACATGCTATTATACCTTAAACGGGTTATGGCGTTCGGTTGATCGGGATCGCCGTTCCAACAGTGTTCATCACCGTCACCATATAAGACTTCACCGTCATAATGTGGGTTGGTTGTACTTTCTAAAAAGTCTTCCATGAGGTATACGGCATTGTTAAGGTAGTAATTATCCATGTCGCCGCAATAGATATGGATCTTCCCTTTTAGGTTTTCGCCGAGCTTGTCCCAATCACGTTCCAGAATATGTTTTAGGTCGTAATTTTCTTTCCAGTATTCAGCTACTTTGTGATCGATATCACCGGTCATTTTATCCCAGATCCGAACGGGATAGCCGTCTTCGCCCTGTGGTGAATACGTTGCTTCCCAAATATCCCATTGTTGGCCAGAGCGTGATTTATCGCCCAATACCAATTCTAAATGGTTGCTCTCGCGAATGGTGGATTGAATTTGTCCTAGGTAATTCCTGTGGCTAGGTACTTCCAGTTTTTTATTCGCACTTTCATAATAATAGGCATTTTTGTCCTCATAAATATTGGTAAGGCAATAGGCCCTAAAATCTATGGGATCGGGGCAAGCGGCAAAACAACCGTTGTATTCATCGGGGTATTTTACTTGGACCGCCAAGGCTTCCCAACCTCCAGTCGAACCGCCATACAAAAAGCGTGACCAGCCTTCACCTTGCCCGCGGAACTGTTTTTCTATTTCAGGGATTAGCTCGTAAGTAATCGCATCGCCATACGGACCCTGACTCGCAGAATTAACGGCATACGAATCATCATAATACGGAGTAGGATGCTGTATTTCTACAATCAACATTCGTGGAAAATCGGGTTCGTTCCAACGTTTGTAAAAATCATAGGCCTCCTGTTCTTGAATGATATTATACCCGTCAAGACTGAACCTGTCGGAGTATTCGGGTTTCATATTCGGATCCGGTGGCGTGGTCCGAAATCCGCTAAAATCGGAGGGAAAATGGCCATGAAAAATCATAAGGGGATATTTTGCCTCAGGGTGCTCGTTAAAACCTTTGGGCAAAAGTACATGGGCACCCAAATAAATATCCCTTCCCCAAAATGCGGATAGCTTTTCAGATTTCACTTTAATATGTTTAATCCATTCAGTGTCTTTAGGCTCTTCGATCGGGGGTATGACCTGATCCATAACGACGTCTACATTTTGAACGCCATCTTCACCAATGGTAATTTTAAAAGGCTTACTATATAGGTTTCCCGGCGACCGGTTCCATTGTTGACCCTCGCCATTGTCCATGGGCAACTTTACCTTATGCCCTGTAGAAAGATTAAAGGTTTCATAGACATGCAGAAGCGCCTGTACATTATACTCTCCGGGAGGCACTTTTGCCAAACTCGGATATGGAAAACCGAAAACTTCGTCATTGAATGTCATCATTTGGCCCGTAGTCATACCATCGACATTCATACCGAAAATGAGCTGTGTGTTGAGTCCGTCGCTAATTTGAAAGCGAGGTTCCGCGTCGAAGTTATTGGAAAGCATCAATAGCAAACGGCCATCTTTGGCTTCAGCACCTGCAGCTTCGGCAAAGGAAACTTTAATGTTGAAATTCGATTTTTTTTCCTGATCGGTTTTACATCCTATCAAAAGTATACATGAACTTAATATTAGCGGAAACAGTTTTTTCATCTTGGCCTTATTTGCACAAAAGGTAATGATTCACAATGAATTGACCAATACCAAACTCAAGTTTCAAGCGTTATTAGTATATAGCAAATTGGGTAAGCACACCTACTAAAATTACCTGTTATGAAAAAACTATTGATCTTTACATTTCTGATGGTATCTGTCGTTGCCATGAGCAGTTGTACCTATGACGACAGCAATGATATCGATATCATTATGCCCAAGAAGGACAGCACGCAGGGGAAAGTGTTCGACAGCGACAATATCCGCGCATAAAAAAACCCGCCGCATGGCAGGTTTTTTTTAATGATAATCAGCCTTTATTTACCATATTTTGACGCGCTTTTCTGGTGCTAAATAAAGAGCATCGCCTTCTTTAACATTGAATGCCTCATAGAATTCGGGAATATTTCGAACGACCCCGTTCACCCTAAAATCTCTTGGGGAATGTGGATCTGAACTGACTTGCATTCTAAGGGCTTCATCTCGTGACTTACCACACCAGCCCTGTGCCCAACCAATGAAGACGCGCTGTTCGGCGGTAAAACCGTCCATTTTTGGCGCTGGTTTGCCGCCCAACGATATTTTATAGGCCTTTAAGGCAATACTAAGTCCCCCTAAATCGCCAATATTCTCACCAAGGGTAAATTCACCGTTAACATTTACATCAGGCAATACCTTGAACTCATTATATTGTTCAATTAAAGCGCCGGTTCTTTTTTTGAATTCTTCCTTATCCTGGCTCGTCCACCAATCACGCATCGCGCCATTACCATCGAAGGTACTTCCGGTATCATCAAAACCGTGCCCAATTTCATGGCCGATTACCGCACCGATGGTACCATAATTGACCGCATCTTCAGCTTCCATATCAAAGAAAGGGGGCTGCAAAATGGCAGCAGGAAATACAATTTCATTCATGGTCGGGTTGTAATAGGCATTCACCGTTTGTGGGGTCATAGCCCATTCATCCTTATCGATGGGTTGGCCCAATTTGGCAATTTCCCGATTGTATTCCATGACGGTGGAACGACGAAGATTGCCATAAAGATCTTTGGCATCTACCTGAATATCATATTCTTTCCACTTGTCCGGATAGCCAATTTTTGGTGTAAACTTGCTAAGTTTGTCCAAGGCTTCCTTCTTGGTTTCCTCGCTCATCCAATCCAGTTCCTTGATACTTACTTCATAAGCTTTTAGCAGGTTATCTACCAAGGTTTCCATACGTACTTTGGCCTCTGGCGGAAAATGTTTTTTCACATATACTTTGCCCACCACTTCGCCTAAACTACCATTTACAGTAGAAACTCCCCTTCTCCATAGTGGGCGTTGTTCTTCTGTACCCCTTAGTTCTTTACTATAAAATTCAAAATTCTGCTGATCTAAAGCAGCATTCAAACGAGAAGCATTGGCATTTAAAACGCTCCATTTCAAATAGGTTTTCCAGGTTTTAAGATTGGTGGAAGTGATAATATTGTTAAGTGCTTTGGTATAGTCCATCATCAACACCCCCAATTTTTTCTGGTTGTCCAATCCAGCCTCCTTCAGATAGTTCGTCCAGTTGAAATCGGGCATCACCTCTGGTAATGCGGTTACCTCCAACATATTGTAAAGACTCACCAAATCGCGGGTTTTCTCATTTTCAAGATGCTTTTCGGCCAACTTGGTTTCTAGTGCCATAATCGTTTTTGCGGCATTGGC
>JBATIN010000083.1:0-1692 GCA_049667765.1 Flavobacteriaceae bacterium | reverse complement strand
GGTACTTGTAGATCTTTTTCTCCATTTAGGGCCAGAACGGCACAGTCCACTTTTTGCAATACCGGCACAGGGTCGTACTTAAAGAAATATAACATCCATGGGGTGGTAATTTGATTGATTTGCATTTCAATGAATTCTTCGGATGTCATTCCTTCGGGAATCATTTTTTTGGCATCCCCTTCGAAAAAAGTAGTGAGGTAATCGGTCAATTCTGATTTTATGTGTTCAGGGTTTGTGGTACGGATTAGTTCAAAAACTTTGGTATTAATTTCTTTGGTCTGTTGAATTTCAACTTCGGGCGAACCTGATGCCCTGGCGATAAGTTCTTGTTGCAATAATAGAATCTTATCGCCCCGTAAACCGGGCCCCGCCAATAAGACGATAAAATCGACATCTTTTGATTCTGATGCCACCATGGGGGCAATTAGTCCGCCTTCACTGTGACCGATAAGGCCTATTTTTTTCGGATCTATTTCCGTTCTTGTTTTTAGATAAGTAATGGCACTATGTACATCGGCCGCAAAATCGGCAGAAGTGGCCGTTTCAAAAGTACCGGTCGATTCGCCCACGCCGCGTTCATCATAGCGCAATACCCCTATGCCATTTTTTGTCAAGTGATCGGCGATGACCAAAAAAGGTTTGTGGCCTGCAATTTCTTCGTTACGGTCTTGCGGGCCGCTTCCTGTAATTAATATGACGACGGGAAAGGTACCTTCCTTTTTAGGCAAAGTCAAAGTGCCTGCCAAGGTCAGCTTCGCTTTTTCGTTTGTAAAGGTGACGTTTTCTGAATAATATGGGAAGGGTTCTACCGGGTGTTGTGGTCTGTTCAACACCTGTTTTTCCACCGTTTCGCGAGATAGGTTTAGGGGAATTTCCATTCCGGCTTGAGAAAAAGTGCCTTTAAAAACATTGTTTTCAAGTTGACCGGTATACGAAAGTCCAAGTTGGGTTATGGAGAAAATCAAGGTTGAATCGCTAAAAGTGATAGCCGTCACCGGCATACCCACAGCACTCTGGTCAGGACTTTCCAAGGTTGCACTATATTCGGCATCGGTTTCTGTAATGCGAAGCACTAGGCGCAGATTTATTTCTTTTAACAATCCGTTCCATTGGCCCGTAATGTCTTGGGCCTGAATTGAGGCCAACAGAAATAATGCTGATATGAGAGTTATTGTATTTTTCATTCCGTTTTAACTTTCTCTATCGTAGTTTGAACAAGAGTACTACTTCTTTACCAACCACAACAATTGAAAGGGTAAAATGGTCAGTTTTTCACTGGCAATGCTCACCGTTTTTCCTGAAACCAAGTCCTTTATTTTATTGGCTGTGCCGTATGGTCCTAATTGAATTCGGTCGATAGGCTGGACATTCTCATCAAAATTACAAATGACTAAAACGCCATTACCCTTGAGCGAAGTTCTTTCGTACATAAAAATATGGCTGTTGTTGCTGTTGTACAATACCGTATTGTTTCCATCGGCAAAAACGGGATGTTTTTTTCTTTCGCCTATCAACTTTTGTAGTGCCTTGAATAACTTGGAGTGATACGTTTTCTCTTTATCCAACTTTTCTATGGTCGCCCAATCTTGTTTTGGTCGGTTGGCCCATCGGGAATCGTCTTTTTTGTCGTTATCCGCTAGAAAAGAATATTCGTTTAGTGTGCCTATTTCATCCCCTGCATAGATCAAGGGT
>JBATIN010000082.1:0-12007 GCA_049667765.1 Flavobacteriaceae bacterium | reverse complement strand
GTTTTATGGTCTATTAAAGCAAAAGCCGCAAAGTGGAACTTTTATTGCCGATATAGGTCAAGTGGCAATGAACGGAATGATAGAGGATATCCTTCGGTTAGAGGATCCTGATTTTAAATCGTTGGTGGAAACAAGAATTCTTTTAGAATTAAAGACCGTACAATTGGCGGCACAAAAAAGAACAAAAGAGGGTTTGCGCCAAATGGAAGAGGCTTTGGAAGCTTATACCAAAAAAGCACTTAATGGAGAAGATGCGGTACAGGAAGATTTACTTTTTCACTTGGCAATAGCAAAGGCCAGTGGTAATAGCACAATGAATACGTTGATGTTAATCATAACACCGGAGATTTTAACCAATTTTGAAAAATACCATATTTGTGATGCTAATCTGACCATGATGTGCATCCAAGAACATAGGGATGTTTTTGAGGCCATCAAAAGTGGTGACCCTCAATTGGCCAAGGTAAAAATGAAAATACACTTTAAAGAACTGTACCAGTACTGTTATAATATAAAAGACTAAACGCCTACACTGAAACTAAAAATGCACGTTTTTGTTTTAAGGCGAACACTTGAAGAGAAAAAGTATTTAGAATGCTGCCAAGAACACGAATCATTACAGAACACCCGTTCAACTAGCACGCTGATAATAGATTTATTTTTTAAGTAAACCAAAAGGAAGAAGATAGTATTCCTCTTAAAAAAAGTATTGACCAAATTGCCATTGTTAAAATGAATGTGCAACGAAACAACCAAAAAATAAAACTATGAAATTCAAAGGATTAAGATGGTGGGTCATAGGCTTAATTGCTTTGGCAACAGTTATCAATTATATTGACCGTCAAGCCCTGCCCGTACTTTGGCCTGATATTGCTGAAAATCTGTATCCTGATAAAACTTCTGATGAACGCAAAGGAATTTATGGCATTATCTCGGTAATATTTATATTCTCCTATGCATTTGGCCAAACCATTTTCGGAAAAATATTTGATAAATATGGAACGAGATTAGGTTTTACACTGTCCATTGGATTTTGGTCAATTGCAACGGCATTGCATGCCTTTGCAAAAGGAGTAGTTACCCTTAGTATTTTTCGTTCTCTATTAGGAATTTCGGAAGCAGGAAACTGGCCAGGAGCAGCGAAAGCAAATGCCGAGTGGTTTCCCACGAAGGAACGGGCATTTGCACAAGGGTTATTTAACTCGGGTGCGGCCATAGGAGGTATTATTGCCTTTCCGACAATTGGATTGCTATCTGTTTATTTCGACTGGAAATGGATTTTTATCTTGGTTGGTATAACAGGGTTATTGTGGCTTATTCCTTGGTGGATTTTAGTAAAATCTCCACCTAAAAAACATCCATGGATATCAGATGAAGAACGCGCTTACATTTTGACCGGACAGCAGCGCCAAGATGAAAATGATGATGAAGAGCTAGATGAAGGTTACAACCCGGAAATGGGCAAGATGCTAAAGCACAAAGAAAGCTGGGGCGTTATTCTTGCTTCTGCCGCCCTTGACCCTATTTGGTGGTTATTTATTTTCTGGATTCCAATTTACTTAAATGAAGTTTATGGAATGGATGTGAAAGCAATTGGGTTTTATGCTTGGGTACCTTATGTTGGAGCGATGCTAGGAGCATGGTTTGGGGGACTTTTAGCTCAGAACCGTATTAAAACAGGTTGGACGGTCAATAAAACACGAAAATTTGTAATTACCTTGGGTTGTTTAATCATGTTGCCTTTCTTGCTGTTGATGGCAAATCCAGGAGGACCAGTAACGGCCGTTATTTATATGGCAGTTATATTATTTGGTTTCCAAACAGCGATTGGGAATGTGCAGACCCTGCCCAGTGATATATTTGGCAGTAAGAGTGTAGGTACGCTATCTGGTCTTTCAGGTACAGCCGCAAAGTTGGGTGCTGCAGGGCTTACTGCATTGGTACCTTGGCTTACGTCTGGGGGTAACTATACACCAGCTTTCGTAATAGGTGCTGCATTAGCAATAATTACAATGGCAAGTGTTTGGTTTTTAATTCCAAACATCGCACCACTTAAAAGTAAAAATTAATAGAATAAAAATAGATTTAAATTAATATAACATGAGTAACAAAGGAAAAGTAGCAGTGATTACTGGAGCAACCGGAGGAATTGGATTTGCTGTAGCGAAAAGATTAGGACAAGATGGCTATACCGTAGTTTTGAATGGAATTGACGATGAAGCTGGTGCGGCGCGAATAAAAGAGCTGACTGCCGAAGGCATTACTGCCGAGTATTATGGTTTTGACGTAACCAAAGAAGAAGCAGTAACTTCGAACATAAAAGCTATCGGAAAAAAGTATGGAAAAATAGACGTATTGGTGAATAACGCAGGTGGTTTAGGCGGTAGATCTAGGTTTGAAGAAATGACCACAGATTTTTACCGATTTGTTATGGCATTGAACCTTGATTCAGTATTTTTTGCCTCAAGAGCAGCAATTCCTTTCCTTAAAAAAGGAGAGCACCCATCAATTATCAACTATACCTCAAATGCAGGATGGACCGCTGGTGGACCAGGCGCAGGTATATATGGTACGTCAAAAGCTGGTGTTCATGCGATTACGAGAGCATTAGCGAAAGACTTGGCCGAATATGGTATTCGTGCAAATGCAGTATCTCCAGGTACTATCGATACGCCTTTTCATGCACAGATTAAAGCAACTAAACCAGAGGTTTTTGCTTCTTGGGCTAATAATATCATGTTAGGTAGATTAGGACAGCCAGAAGATGTAGCAGGTGTTGTTTCTTTCTTGGCCAGTAAGGATGCTTCCTTTATTACAGCGGAAACCATACAAATTGGTGGTGGTCAAGCTTTAGGTATTTAAATCAACGATAATTTAATTCGATTTTAGATGAAAAAAGTTGTAACGTTCGGAGAAATCATGCTCCGTTTATCCCCCGAGGGTTTTTTACGTTTCTCACAAGCCAATAGCTTCGATGTTGTCTATGGCGGTGGCGAGTCCAACGTGGCCGTTTCATTGGCCAATTACGGCATTCCCGTTGATTTTGTGACGCGTTTGCCTAAAAATGACATTGGCGAATGTGCCCTTATGGAAATGCGAAAAAGAGGTGTCAATACCCAAAATATTATTTTCGGAGGCGATCGCTTAGGGATCTATTTCTTGGAAACCGGTGCCGTAAGTAGGGGTAGTAAGGTGGTATATGACCGTGCCCATTCTGCCATTTGCGAAATTCAACCTGGCATGATCGATTGGAAAAAAGTTTTCGATGGTGCCGGATGGTTCCATTGGACAGGCATTACTCCCGCTATTTCACAAAGTGCGGCCGACGTTTGTTTAGAAGCCGTAAAAATGGCACGTAAAATGGGCGTTACGATTTCTACGGATTTGAACTATCGTGCAAAACTATGGAACTATGGCGGAGACCGTGAAAAGATCATGACCGAACTAACAGCGTATTGTGACATCATTTTAGGAAATGAAGAAGATGCTGAAAAGCATTTTGGTATACATCCTGAAGGTTTGGATGTTCATAAAGATGGCCATGATGTAAAAGCTGAGGCTTTCTTGTCGGTCTGTAAGCAGATGATGAAGAAATTCCCGAACGCCAAAAAAGTAATTACTACGTTGCGTGGCTCTATTTCCGCTTCCCACAACACTTGGGCCGGGGTGCTTTTCGATGGCAAAAAAATGTACGAGACCCGTCAGTATCAAATTACCGATATCGTTGATCGTGTAGGTGGTGGCGACTCGTTTATGGGTGGCTTGATCTATGGATTGTTAACCTATCCTGATGACGACCAGAACGCTTTGGATTTTGCTGTTGCAGCATCTTGCTTGAAACACACCATTAAAGGCGATGCCAACTTGGTAACCGTTGATGAAGTGAATAAGTTGATGGGCGGTGATGCTTCCGGAAGAGTAGCCAGATAAAAGCATTTTTAAAAAAATTAGTGGTACATGTCCGATCAAAAATCAATTCTTATTCTCTGTGGTGGTGGTCCTGCACCAGGAATTAATTCCGTTATCAGCACAGTAGCGAAGGCGTTTTTGAAAGACGGGTACCGTGTACTGGGGGTGCACCAAGGCTTTAAAGGCTTATTTAGCGAGCACCCTGATATTAAAGAATTCGATTTTTTTCATGCAGATCGTATATTCAGCCGAGGCGGCTCAACCTTGATTATGAGCCGTTTTAAGCCAAAGAACGAAAAGCTGAACACAAACCTTTTTTTGGATAACAATGTAAAACTGTTGGTCAGTATTGGTGGCGATGATACCGCTTCTACGGCCAACAGAATTGCAGGTTTTCTTCGAGAGGAAAACATTTCGATCTCCAATATCCACGTTCCCAAGACCATTGATAACGATTTACCCTTACCCGATAGAAACCCGACCTTCGGATTTCATTCGGCCAAAGACGAAGGAGTGCGCATTGGTAACACAACCTATGAAGACGCCCGTACCAGCCAAAACTGGTTCGTGATGTCTACCATGGGGCGTTCTGCGGGACATTTGGCCTTCGGCATTGCTGCAAGCTGTCATTTTCCTATGATGGTCATTCCTGAAATGTTCAAAAAGGCGAGTATTACCTTCGATAAGGTCGTACGGCTTGTCATATCTTCCATGGTAAAACGCAAAATAGAAAACATAGACTATGGCGTTGCCCTTATTAGCGAAGGGGTTTTTCACAATATGCCGGCATCGGAGTTGGTTAAATGTGGCATCAACTTTACCTTTGATGACCATGGTCACCCAGAATTGGGCAATGTGAGCAAGGCACATATTTTCAACATGCTCGTACAACAAAAACTAAAGGAACTGGGCATCGATATCAAAAGCAGACCCGTTGAATTAGGGTATGAGCTGCGTTGTTGTCGCCCTATAGGATTCGATTTAACCCTGTGCACCCTATTGGGTCTGGGCGTAAAAAAGCTATATGACGAAGGGAAAAGCGGTTGCATGGTAACCGCCAATTCAAGGGGAGAGGTAACCCCGCTCTTTTTGACGGATATTCAAGATGCTGAGGGTAAAATAGCCCCGCGCTTGGTAGATATAAATACGGAATTTGTAAAGCTCTGTTTTCAAAACCTTTATTATATTGAGGAAGCCGATTACGGGAAGGCGAAAGTGTATCTTAAAGACCCAGCTAAATACGATTTCAATAAAATATTAAACGAATTATAACAAGACTATGGCACAATATTCAAGAATTGAAGTAGCAAGAGTAATGAAGGAAAATGGCATGGTTCCATTATTTTACCATCCAGATATCGAATTAGGTAAAAAGGTTTTAAAAGCCTGTTATGATGGGGGAGCAAGGCTCATGGAATTTACGGCTAGGGGCGATTTCGCTTTCGAGGTATTTTCTGAACTCAACAAATTCGCCATTAAAGAACTTCCCGGAATGATCATGGGCGTAGGTTCAATTACCGATGCGGCAGCAGCATCGCTATTCATGCAAATGGGGGCGAACTTTATTGTAACACCTTCCTTACGAGAAGATATCGCTATTGCATGTAACCGTAGAAAAGTACTCTGGTCACCGGGTTGTGGCTCACTTACTGAAATCAATAAGGCCGAAGAAATGGGTTGCGAGATTGTAAAACTATTTCCGGGAGACCTTTATGGGCCTGGTTTCGTAAAAGGAATTAAAGGCCCTCAACCATGGACGAGTGTTATGCCAACAGGCGGCGTAAGCACTGATGAAGCTAATTTAAAAGCATGGTTCGATGCAGGTGTTACCTGTGTAGGCATGGGTTCTAAACTGATCAGCAGCGAAATATTGGCCAAAAAAGATTACGCGGGACTAGAAAAATTGGTTAGAAGCACATTGAATACCATCTCAAAACTTAAAAATTAAACCATGGAAAAGCCAACTGTAAGCCCTTCAATACTTAAGAAATTGCTTGCATTGGTCTTGGCCTTTGGTCCTGGTATTTTTGCCATAGGCTACACTATCGGTACAGGTAGCGTAACCTCAATGATCGTTGCCGGAAGTACGTACGGAATGCAACTCTTATGGGTGCTATTGATAAGCTGTATTTTCTCGGGACTGTTAATGTATGCCTATGGTAATTACGCATTAATATCAGGAGAGACGGCGCTTTATGGTTTTAAAAAGAATATAAAGGGCGGAAAAATCATTGCCATACTCATAATCATCGGAATTTCGTTTGGTCAATGGAATTCGTTAATGGGTATCTTGGGCATCTCGGCCAATATCATTTTTGAAATTTTCCTGATTTATTTTCCACAACTGGAAGGGTATCGTTATGAGACTGTTTTGATTGTTGCCATCGCGGTAATAGTCATTATGTACGCACTTTTATGGGTGGGCAAGTATACTTTCTTTGAAAAAATTCTTGTCATTTTCGTTACCATAATGGGGTTGTCATTTATCATTTCGCTCTTTATGGTATACCCTTTACCCATGGAAGTTTTACAAGGTTTGGTGCCTTCTGTACCTCAGGTTGAAGGTGGTAAAATGATGGTAGCGGCCTTTGTGGGTACTACCATGGCGGCGGCAACTTTCTTGTCACGCCCCCTTTTTATAAAAGGTAAAGGCTGGACCATGGAGAATCGCGGTCAACAAAAAAGGGATGCTATAATTGCGGCATCTTTGGTGTTTATTATCAGTGCGTCCATTATGGCGGTTGCCAGTGGTGCCCTTTTTCATCAAGGACAACCTGTGACCAAGGTTTTGGATATGGTTAATACATTAGAGCCGGTAGCGGGCAAGTTTGCCTTGACTTTGTTTTTCTTTGGCACCTTGAGTGCAGGACTTTCCTCTATTTTCCCTTGTTTATTGATTGCGCCTATTTTACTGGCCGACTACCAGTCGGGCGAATTGGATACGACCTCAAAACAGTTCAGGATCATCACCGCAATAGCCTGTTGTTTTGCATTGATCGTGCCGATTTTTGGTGCGAATCCTATTCAAATGCAGATCATGTCGCAGGTGTTCAACGTATTTGTTTTGCCTGTAGTGATCGTTGGAATTCTTCTTTTAATAAACAACAAGAAAATAATGAAAGGACACAAAACCAGTATTTTTGTAAATCTTGGTTTGGTAGCGGCCCTTCTATTTGCCTGTGTGATATCTTTTAACGGGGTAGTTGCTTTGTTGGACTATTTTTAGCTAAGTCTAATTTTCGCTGATAGGTCGCAAGGTTCCGGGTTTGTACGTAGTACATCTATTTGGTCGGTATAAAATCCAATAATATTCAATTTTACCAAGACCTATTTTCTATCTTTGCGCGATGGTAAAAGCAGCGGTAAAAGATTTGATAGATGAGGGGTTAATGCTTCCTTTAATGGAAGAATTCTACACCATTCAGGGCGAAGGCTTCCACAAGGGTACGGCGGCCTATTTTATTCGAGTGGGAGGTTGTGACGTTGGTTGTCATTGGTGCGATGTGAAAGAGAGCTGGAATGCCGAAACACATCCGCCTACCGAAATTGAAATTATTGTGGCGAATGCAGCGAAGTATTCTAAAACAATCGTTGTTACCGGAGGTGAACCTCTGACCTGGGATATGGGCCCATTGACCCATGCCTTAAAAGCAGAAGGCTTACAAACCCATATTGAAACTTCGGGCGCTTATCCGTTGACAGGAGTGTGGGATTGGATCTGCCTATCTCCTAAAAAAAATAAATTACCAGAACAAGAAATCTACGATAAGGCCCACGAGCTTAAAATAATCGTTTATAATAGGCATGACCTCATTTTTGCAGAGGAAGAAGCGGCAAAAATACATTCGGATTGTATTTTGTACCTGCAGCCCGAATGGAGCGTACGAGAAAAGGTCACCCCTTTGATCGTCGATTATGTAATGCAAAACCCAAAGTGGAAGGTCTCGTTACAGACGCATAAATACCTTAATATACCTTAGTTTAGCCAAACCGTTGGCTTAATCCTCTTATTTTCCGCCATTGGCCTGAAGATCGAGCAGGCATTCTGCATCTATACCGGGCGCCATGGAGATGCCTTTGGAAGTTGCTTGTTCAAGCATTTTCAAAACTTGGGTTCCCGTTAAGGAACAAGTTGAAAATACCTGACCATCATCTTTAGTTGCCAATGCATTGTTTTTATTCGTTAGCCCCCCAAATTGTAGTTCTGCACGCATAAGGCAACCTTCTTGGTCGCAGTGGTTGGTACCATCTACATCTTCATGTTCGTTCACCATAGGACTGCCCAAGTCGACCAAGCCGAAAAGGTGCCCGAATTCATGGTTTAAAGTAGCGGTTTCAACTGCTGCGTTTGATATCAGCGGACTCTGTGAGGCCAAGTTTCTAATGGTATTTTCGTGAATGATCATCGAGGTATTGCGATATACGGCGCCAAGGGTTACCAAACCCTCTTCGTCGTCATCGTCATCAGATGGTGCATCGGCAAAATAGATATAGATGGCAATAGTTGTACCATTGGTATAAGCCGTTCTATTGTCCGTTTCCAAATCTGCGATTTCCTGCAAGGTCAAGGTTTCTTCACCAGGGGAGCTAAGCTCTTTGTACACCAGTTCAATCTGCTGTTTAAACGTATGTTTTTGTAAAAACTCAATGAATGCGGTCATCGCTTCTTGAGTGGGTTTAAAACCCGTAACGAAAGCAATTTCGACAATCATTTTGTCGAACTTGTTGTTCGAAAGTATCTCGGTGGCCGAATCGCCAGTACTCAATAAATTGGCAGATTTATCAATAGGGACTTCTTTTTCAGTTTCTGAGTCCTTTTTAGAACAAGCCATGAGCGATCCAATACATAGTGCCCAAACTAGAATTCTCGATTTCTTCATTTCAAGTGTTTTAAAGGGTAACGCAAAAAATGTGCCTACTAGTATTAAAAATAGGTCAATCGTGCCAAATAGTCGTAATGATTCCCTGATAATATAAGTTCGCAGTTGAGCTCATTGGCCACTGCCACTCGCCTCAATGTATTGAAATCACAATATAACCATGAAAATGGTTTGCTTTTTTGGTTTTTAAACTCCATTACATATTCAACTTCTCCATAATAATTTGAACTATCGGGTAGCCATCGACCTCCATCCTCGTCTTCGTCATACATGTAAATAATATCGCTTGAATCGACTAGAATTTGTCCGTTCGGATATAATAATGATTTTAAATGGTTCAAAAATCGATCTAAGTTAGTCAGTTTTCCGGCAAGGCCCAAACCGTTCATCAAGAGTAAAATCGTGTCGAATTTTTTGTCCTTTAGTTCATAAAAATCGATATTGAGAGTGTTCACTACCCCTCTTTTTTTACAGGTTTCAATAGCCCCTTTTGATGTGTCCAATGCCGTAACTTCGAATTTCTTTTGTTGTAGATATAAGGAATGGCTTCCGGCCCCTGCACCAATGTCGAGAATTGTGCCCTTGCATGTTTTCAGGGCTTTTTGTTCAATTTTTGGCATATCCTTAAAACCCCGAAAAAGGTAAGGTAGCGGTATGCAGTCTTCTTCGTCCAAAGATGAATACGTGATAATATCTTCGGTATAGTTACCGTTCTGATAATCCAATAAGGCCGATCCGAGAATATCCATTAATTGGCACCTAGTTATTTGCATCACAAAAATGGGACTTTTATAGTTTTGTTACTTAGTTTTGAACCTATTATTTTATTTGATGGACGAAGTACTACAACAACTTCCTGGCCTTGCCAAAGAAAAAAATGCCGAGAGCAAAAAGTTCTTTGCCAAGCTAAGGAAGAAACCGCCGAAAGATCTTGATTACCTGATGCAAGAGCTTCATGAGCAAACATTTCAAAAAACCGATTGCCTTAGCTGTGCCAACTGTTGCAAGACCACAGGGCCGCTTTTTACCAATACAGATGTGGAGCGTATTTCAAAACATTTTAGAATGAAACCCCAACGATTCATTGAAACCTATCTTAGGGTCGATGAAGAAAACGACTATGTGCTGCAGCAAGTGCCCTGCACGTTTTTAGGTAGTGACAATTATTGTTCAATTTATGAGGTTCGCCCGAAGGCCTGTCGTGAATTTCCGCATACCGATCGTAAAAAGTTTCATCAGATCAGTAATCTCACCTTAAAGAATGTTGCCATTTGCCCAGCGGCTTTTACGATAGTTGAAGAGATGAAGAAGCGGATCGCAGCAAAGTAATCTATAGGGTGGTGGTTTATCGGCTGTTAATGACGAAGTTAGTGCCAACTCAAAATGGCAGGGACAAAAGTCACGAATACTATTTTGCTTTTCACTTGAATTTGTATTTTTAGAGGATGGAATTCATTATTCAATATTTCGAAACCATTCCTTCTTCGCACCGAACCTTGTTACTGGTTGGGGGTATAGCTTTTTTTTGGCTGCTTGAAGGAGCGTTGCCCTTGTTTAATTTTCGGTATAAAAAATGGAGGCATGCCTTGCCGAATCTGTTTTTTACGTTGACCACGATCATTGTAAATTTTGCCCTGGCTTTTTTACTATTGAAAACTTCCGATTGGGCAGTGGCCAACGATTTCGGTATCCTAAATTGGCTACCCCAAATGCCGCTTTGGGCCTATGTCGTTCTAGGCGTATTGCTACTCGATTTAATTGGGGCCTACCTCGCACACTGGGTTGAGCATAAGGTTAAGCCGCTTTGGATGGTACATTTGGTGCACCATACCGACCACCATGTAGATACTACCACGGCTAATCGGCATCATCCGTTGGAGAGCGTAATCCGTTTTGTGTTCACGATCTTCGGGGTTTTTCTGATTGGTACCCCTATTGGTATTGTTATGATTTACCAATCGCTTTCATTGGTGGCTACCCAGTTCGGGCATGCCAATATCAAATTGCCCAAAAGAGTAGATGACGTATTAAGTTGGGTAATCGTTTCGCCTGATATGCACAAAGTTCATCATCATTACGTCTTACCCTATACCGATTCGAACTATGGGAATATTTTTTCGATATGGGATAGAATTTTTGGCACTTTTATGAAAATGAATCGCGAAACAATTGTGTACGGCGTCGATACTTTTCCTGACGAGGTGGAAAATACAAGTATTAAGGGGCTTTTAAAGCAACCATTTCATAAATATAGAAAGCCGACTTCAGGGACAGGGAGCTAGCTGAGCGATTGATTTAGTATTCAAATTTATACCAGCGCATTCTCATTCAAGCTATCTAGGCAATAAATGGCAGAAGTTCTACTCAAATTTACAACCTTGATAAGGTCTTTCATTTGCATTTCTGTTGATAATGGCAAAATGTTCAAGTCGGTTCTATTCGACATGAGCAACTCAAGCTCTGAAGCAGGCGTATACGCCTCAAGTTTTGAACCTACGGGAAAACGCACAAGATCGTTCAAAAGTGTTATATCGGCCTGCGAGGTAATGCCAATATGGTCCATCGCCACTTTAATTGACAGGTTTCCTTTCCAGTTCTTCTGTAACAAAAGAGCTGTCAAGATAGAAAGATCGTTGTTGTTGATATCAAAGTTATTTTTCCAGGCAGGGGAAAAATCTTTTAACCAAAGGGTTATATCCTTTTCTAATGAAAGTCCCACATTTTCAAAAGGTACATATAACAACACACCGTATTTGTTCAATTTAGCGATCTCAATTAATTTTTGATACGATTCATGGAATTTTTCATCGTCATCCACAGACATAAATAGGGTATTAGGTTTGAAAAAAGCAGCGTTCAATGACTGCATACTTATCCTTAATGATTCCGCCAAATTTTCCCCACTGATGTATGTATAATTTGTGGCAATGTTTTTATTCTTCAATCGCTGACTCACTTGGGGAAGAAAGTTATTAAGCTTATCCTCCACATCCTTATCCAAGTTTTTGACGGCTAAAAATTTAATGGAACCTTTTGGGGCGACAATGCTTTCGATAAGTTTAAATGACCGTCGAATTTCCTTCGGTGCCGTTACGGGAATCATAAGATCGGGTCGCCACGAGCGAACTTCTCGATTAGGGCTAAGTTGTGTGGTTTTTTTGGTCGACCATTCTGCCAGAGCTGTGAAAAGTCCACTTCTTGAGTCACCCGCTTCGGAT
>JBATIN010000081.1:0-9476 GCA_049667765.1 Flavobacteriaceae bacterium | reverse complement strand
TTTTTTGAGAACCAAAACCAACTTACTGTTAATTCATCTGAAATGTTGATATTGGTTACTTAAACGATTAGCACATGTACTTCATCTAGATTCATATTTACCCATGAAATTCTTTTGAATACAGTTTAAATTCATGATATATTCAAACGAAACTTAAGATAAAAGTGGGCTGTTATTACAAACTTTAAAACTAAAGAGTCTACTACTTCCAATCTTTCTGATCTCCACAATCAATAATTTTTACCCTTAGTAATCTGCTTTTACCCAGTTCTATTTCAAGAGCAGCAAAATCCATTGTAGTATACTATTTGAATTCTGCTGATACCACTTCCTCAATATTAGCTGCTGGTGCATCTGTACAGTACAGTACAGGATACACGAAAAAAAATTCCCCGATATATTTGGAAACATCATTGAATCAAACTACATCATTGAATCAAACTATGAATTTTGAAAATTAAAAAATCAATTATTAACTCAACTAAATTAATACACTTATGAAACAATCAAAACAAACAGCAGCAAGGAGCCATATTGGGGTTGCCATACTGTTATTTATTTTCACTACCGTACAAGTTTGGTCTCAACAGACCATTACCGGTACAGTATCGGCAGATGACGGGCCATTAGTAGGAGCCTCGGTGGTGGTGAAAGGTACTACTACAGGTGTCAGCACCGACTTCGATGGTAATTATACGATTGAAGCCGGGCCGGATGACACCTTACAGTTCTCGTACATTGGCTATGCGGCCCAAGAGATTGCAGTAGGGACTCAAAACCAAATCAATGTAACTTTAATTGCAGGCAACGAACTAGATGAGGTAGTGGTCATTGGTTATGGCACCACAACAAAATCTGATTTGACAGGTTCGGTGGCATCGGTTGACGCCGAGGATATTGCCAACATACCGAGCTCAAGGGTAGATCAAGTTCTACAGGGTAGGGCGGCCGGCGTTCAGGTAACCCAGACTAGTGGCGCACCAGGTGCGGGCACCTCAATAAGAGTAAGGGGAGGTAACTCGATTACTGGCAGCAATGAACCATTATGGGTCATTGATGGTATAATTGTTGGAACTAATTTCAATTTGAACAATATCAATGCCAGTGACATCGAATCAATTGAAATTTTGAAAGATGCATCATCGATTGCCATTTATGGATCCAGGGGTGCCAATGGTGTGGTATTGGTAACCACTAAAAGCGGAGCCCGTGTAGGGGGTGGTAAACCCCAAGTAAGCGTAGGTTTATATACAAGTATGCAACTGGTACCTGAGCGACCGGAGTATTTAAATCAAGCACAACAAATAGACTACACCAATGAAGATGCAAGGTTTAGAGGGGTTGCAGAACCCTTTCCGAACGATCCGTCTACATATCCCGATAACGATTATTTCGATCTTTTATTAAATCCATCACCAATTTATAACGCCGATGTTTCCATTGCAGGATCTTCCGAGAATGGAAATGTAACCTATTATAACTCCCTTAATTTTTATGACCAAGATGGTCTAATAGAAAATTCGGGTATTCAGAAATACATTTTTAGATCGAATATCGATTTTAAGTTAAGTGATAAATTGAAAGCAGGATTCCGTATTAATTATTCCAGGATAAAGCAAGATAATGGAGTAGTAGGTTATGGCGGTCTTTTGAATATTCTGCCTACCCAACCCATTTATAATGATGATGGATCTTTTAACGGATTTAATGACGTAATAGGGGCGCCATTTAACAACCCTGTGGCCACTGCACAACTGGATACCGATGAAACTACCTCAAGTAATCTATTGGGTACAGTTTACTTGGAGTATAGCCCAATCAAAAATTTAATCATTCGATCTACTTTTAACCCTGAAATCAATAATTCAAAAAGAAACGAATTTACTTCAAGCCAAAGACCTGATCTTTTATCGGTTGGAGAACAAGGTAACGCACGGATATCCGGAATTTCATCCTTTGGATGGAACAATGAGAACACAATACAATATAATACCGATTTCGGGGAGAACCATAGCCTGACCGTTCTTGGAGGGGCGTCTTTCCAAAAAAATACTATTGAGACTACTAATGCCCAAGCTTTTGGAATTACAACCGATGCGACAGGATTCAATAATATTGGATTGGGTACAGACCCAACAAGAAACGTACTCGGTAGCGGTTATAGTGCTTTTCAGATCGCTTCGTTTTTTGGAAGGTTAAACTATGCTTTTAAAGACAAATACCTTTTAACCCTAGTAGGAAGAAGTGATGGTAGCTCGGTATTTGCACCAGGAAACAAATACAACTTCTACCCATCGGTAGCGGCAGCTTGGAAAATTACGGAAGAGTCTTTCATGCAGAACCAATCTTTGTTCAAAGATTTGAAATTAAGGGCAAGTTACGGTCAATCCGGAAACCAGGCGATTAGTCCATATAACACCTTAGGTATTTTGATCGAAGCGAATACTACGCTTAACGGTGTGCAGCAGCCCGGTTTGACATTAGGTAGACCGGCAAACCCCGATTTAAAGTGGGAAACTACAAGTTCGTATGACTTGGCCTTGGAAGCTTCACTCTTTGGAGGCAGGCTTTTTACCGAATTCAACTACTATTATAAAAAGACAGAAGACTTATTACTTGATGTAACAATACCCAGACAAACAGGGTTTACAAGCCAATTGCAGAATATTGGATCCCTAGAAAATAAGGGATGGGAATTTTTACTTAATTCTACCAACATCAATACAGATAACTTCAACTGGGGTACAACAGTGACTTTGTCATCTAATAGAAATAAGGTGCTCGATCTTGGAGGCCAGGATTTTATTGATGTTGTCGTAGATCAAATTGTAGGAGCAGGTAACTTGAGGCTTATCGTTGGCGAAACGGTACCAGTATTTACTGGCGCAAATTATTTAGGCACATGGAAAAGTCAGGAAGATATTGATGCATCAGGAATGAACGCAGGTACACAGATAGTTGGGGGGCCTAGATTTGAGAATTTGAACGGCGATGGAATTATTTCCAATGAAGATTTTGTGGTATTGGGCAACCCATTTCCAGATTTGATCTTTGGGTTTGAAAATAATATTTCATACAAAAATTTGGCGCTGAACTTTTTCTTTCAAGGTACTCTTGGTAACGAGGTATATAACTTAAGAACACGTGGAAATTTCTGGACCCGAGGTGAGAATCCCAAATATATTGAAATAAAAGATCGTTGGACTCCGGAAAATCCGACCTCTGATATTCCCAGGGCCGGTCATGATGGTTTTTCAACTGTAGTACCTAGCTCTTACGATGTAGAAGATGGCTCACACCTACGTTTAAAAACCGCGACCTTGACCTATAATTTTCCTGTTGAAAAAATGGGGTGGAAAAGCGTAAAGAACATGTCGCTCTATGCTTCGGGAACCAATTTACTTTTATTCTCCGATTTTAGATTAATTGATCCTGAAACCAGTGCGTATGGTAGAGATGGATTAGGCAACATTGCGCAAGGATTTTCAAGTGGAGAATATCCCAATGCCAGAATTATAAGCCTTGGATTAAACGTAACTTTTTAAAAAAATCAATATGAAACCAAAAAATATAGTTATATGCGTTTTACTAAGCTTCATGTACTTAACAAGCTGTGAAGACTTTTTAGAAGAAGAGCCACGTGATATTGTGGCCCCAGAGAATTTCTTTGCTTCCGAAGCAGATGCACGACAGGCCATTACAGGCGTGTATGCCATCTACAAGAACAATTCCATGTACGGTCAGGTAGGCCTCGACGCCTTTTATGATAACGGTGCCGACATCATTGAGCCAAACCGCCCCGCAGAATTTGTAGCACCCATGGGGAATTATACCCTGGACGAAGCTGTGGCAGATCAATCTGTTCAAAGAATGAGTGTCTCCGATACATGGAAGGATTGCTATAAAATTGTTTTAAACTGTAATATTATTATTGACCGGGTAACCGGGAACGAGGCCATCGGTCAAGATGCCCAGACAGATATTGTTGCAGAAGCTACACTATTGCGCGCAATGGCGTATTGGCATATTACCACCCTTTGGGGAGATGCTCCTTTTTATACATCGAACCTTCCTATAAGCGAAATAAGGGAATTGGGTAGAACTGATAAGGAAACCATTAGGGCTACCGTTCTAACGGACTTACAGTTCGCCCAAGACAACTTGCAATCATCTTTTCCGGACAGTGAAAGAGGGCGTGCCTCAAAATGGGTAGCTGCCATGGTCATGGCCAAAGTGTATATGCAGCAGCAAAACTGGACGGCAGCCTTGAATAAGTGTTTGGAAATTATCAATCAGTCGCCACACACTTTATTGCCGAACTATGCCGATGTCTTTGATCCGGCTAACGAGTACAATGCGGAAATAATTTGGTCTCTGGACTTTGCAAAGGATATCAGGGGACAGTTTGAAGAAGGATTGGTCGGTGAGGCCGGTGGCCCTTTAAATCCCGCATGGGGCAATGGTAATTGGAGACCAAGTATGTTCAATCCCAGATTGCGGGACGAACCGCTCAACACGGATGAAAGAGGTGCATTATCCGAAGCACTTACTGCTAATGGAGAAGCTTTTAACGGGACAGGCTTACAAATAGCATCAAAGGATTTTTATGAAAAATTTCCTTTGAACGATTTAAGAAGACCTATAAATATCATGGACAATTATTTAGGCTTTGATTTGGCATTCCCATACTTGCCTAAATTTATCAACTTGAATCTTGACGCCTCTCCCCGTTTTAACCATGAAGACAACCGCATGGTATTTCGTCTGGCTGATGTTTATTTAATGGCGGCGGAATGTGAGAACGAAATCGGTGGCCCCGCAAACGCCTACCAATATATTCATCCTATACGGCAACGCGCCTATTCCACCCAGGCCGAATGGGAGCTAGTGGGTCTTACGCAACAAAGCTTCAGAGAGGCTATTTACGACGAACGCAAGTGGGAATTGGCGGCGGAAGGCCATAGAAGGTATGATTTGATCCGATGGGGTATTTTATTGGAGGTAGTTCAAAATCTGGAATACCGTTTCTGGGAACCGAATCTTAACATTAGACCATATCATGTATTGTTGCCGATACCCTTGACAGAGTTACAGATAAATCCTAATTTATTAGAATCGGACCCAACCAATAACGGTTATCGCTAATCATCGGCTTTTAGCTTTTAGAATAGTAAAAGATAATAGTTTGTTAGTTTTGAGTTAGTTTTGGAAATGGGACAAATCATATGATTTGTCCCATTTTTTTTGCCTGATTTTTTTTTGTTTGCCTTTGAAAATTCTATTCTACCCCTAAAAATATCTTATTATCTGTATAGTAAGGGATAGAAATTAAACATCTGAAATCTAAATTGTCTAATCGTAAGGCTTGAAATGCCTTGTGAAAATCCATGCTTTCTTGTTAATCCCAATTGGGTTGGATTCTCTTAGGCTTGTCTCAATATATCCCATTAAACGAACTCAACTTACATAAGTGTTGATACCAATTAATTGAATTGGGCCAAATTTTCTATTAAGACGCATGGACTTTACCATTCACAAGAATGCTGGGTCTTTGATTCCCGGATTTAGAGTAATATCTTGTAAGCTTTCTCCGAGGTTATTTACTTGTCCATGTTAGAACAAAAAAGTGTGGAAAATTGATTAGTTTCAAAAAACAGATTTTCAATACAGTTTTACAAAAGTGATGTCTTGCTTAAGAAAGTAATCGGGCATCTCAATGGTTCCGACGACCCAGCGTTTTATCTCCAGGTCGTTTCCTTCCCCATCATTATAACTGTAGCCATGGGCATCGAACACGATGGGCATTCCTTCGTAATTGCCCAAGTGAAGTTGGCTATGGCTATTTTCGCAAATTTGAAGTGTTAGAAAAGGTTCTTTCGACAGTATTGATTTGAATTGAGCTTCCCTCCCTTGATCTGCATGGATTATTTCAGGTTTATTCCCATAGGCGGAAAGCAATATGCCATTTGCGGGCAATTTAAATCCAAAGCTGCTAAAAATATCCCTTAGGTTGGTGGCGTGGTTTCTGCCATACCAAGAACCCGTCCAATCATACAGATTGTCCAAAAGTTTAAACGCCTGTTCCGCTGCATTTCTTTGCGTATAGGGCAAATAACCTACACGAACATCCGCATCCGGTTTTAGCCAAGTCTCTTGAACGCTTAATGTTCCGTTCGCATTTCGAAAAGGTATCGAAACCGATCGAGGATTCGTACCCACCATGGGAAGACGATCCCCCATAAGCATCCAGCCGGACACCATAGTGCAATGGGAATCGGTATAAAACGGCACTCGGTCTCCCGTGCAAACAATAAAATCTTCAACACCATTAAAATCATATATTTCCGTGGTTGAACCCACCGCTATTTCTTCGGAAGCTACCCACCCATAACCTCGTTCGGAAAGTACGAACAAAAACGCCCCTGAATTCGAGCTGTGTAAAATTTGTACCGGGGTCCCGATCGGCAGAACGTCAAGATTCCAAAGATCCCAGCGGGCTTTACCATTGGTAAAATGACCCATATACTCCGGTTTGACCAATGGTATAATACGCAGACGGCATGCCGTTGTAGTGATGCCTGGCTGTGGCTTAATTTGAACTTTTGAACTGTCGAACGACATTTCATTTTCAATCTCACTTAATTCTTCTTCGCTGTAAGCAATGGCCATGATATTGCCGAATTCGCGACTTTTTAAATAATCCGTTCCCGATTTGATCCAATCTTTCACCAGTTGGGATAATTCCGTAGGAGTTTTTGAATCTAGGTCTGGAATGTGTGCCAAAAGACCAGGACGGCCCGTAAGTTGCTTATGGATTTTTTGAGATAGTACACTATCAAGCCCAGATGCGTTCGCCATTCTTTCCTGATAATCTTCGTTTCTGGTTTCTATCTCCTCAAAGGAAAGCACTACTTGGTCAGGGTTTTTCATTTTTGCTATCCAATACGATGCCTGTCGCATTTCGGGTAATGTCCCGGGCACAACGTTCGGAGCTCTTAGATAGAGGTCGGATTGCTTTTTGGTTTCCGCTTTGACGGCAGCATCTTCCTTTTTTTGAGCATAAAGCCCGCTGTTCGGGAAGATTATGCATAGCAAAAGGGTAGAAATTAGGACGAAGGAATCACTTCTCCATAATCTTCTTCCGAAAACTTGCGGATTTCTGTACAAACTAAGTCGCATAAAAAACGATGATCAGAAAATGCACACCTAATGTGTTTTTATCTTTTGGCGGATACAACATGGCCTGGAATATTGGTACGTATGCTATATATTTTATCCACAGCGGCAATATAAAGGGTTTTCATATCCTCCCCTCCAAAGGCACAGCTTACCGGGTAGTCAGGTGTATTGATTATCCCTACTGGCTTGCCCTCTTTGTCAAAAATCTGTATACCCGCCCAAGTGCCGATATAAAGGTTGCCTTCCACATCCACCTTCATGCCGTCTGCTCCCGAAGATTTGGCACCGCGATCATGCACTTGATCTATCAAAAACAGTTCGGCGAACTTGCGACCGTTGGCAATAGTGCCATCTTCGTTTACATCATAGGCCCAAATGAAATTATCCTTATCGCTATCCACGTTCCACCATTCTTCGTTATCGTAGGTATTGTTGATATACAGCGTTTTGCCATCGGGACTTAAAGCGACACCGTTTGGCATCGCGAACGCATTGGGTTCTAAAAGGCGTATCACTTTTCCTTCCGGCGTGAGGTAATACACGGTACGGCCAGGTTGGTTTTTAACGGGATCGGCTGTAAATTGAGGGTCGGAGAAATAAATTCCGCCCTTTGCATCCATAATCAAATCATTCGGGCCATCGAGCGATTTGCCGTCGTATTTGTCGGCCAAGACCCGTACAATTTTGCCTTGGGTATTCATCTCGATAACCCTATGCCCGAACATATCGCAAACGATAAGGTTGTCTCCATTGGCAATCAGGCCATTGGTCTGCATCTTGTTCTCCACAATATTTCTGTATGTGCCATCGGCATCCATTTCAACCAATGTGCTTTTGCCCGGATCGCCGTTAAAGGCCTCGTCAAAGAACATGTTGGAAAAATAAAGCTTGCCGTTGGCCCAAGTGGGGCCTTCCGTAAAGATTAGACCGGGTTCGCTTGTACTTCCATCGATAAGCAATTGGACCTCTGTATCCTTTGGAACTATTGCATTGTACTTATTTTGTTGCTCCAGACTCTTTTCCAAATAGTCCGCACGAGGTGGGAAGAATATATCGAGTGCATCACAACCGTTAGCTCCCATGGTTCCCCCATGTACCATGTTAGATGGGAGGTCAACCACATCGCCTTGCTCCAACCGTATGATAGTATCCATCACTATTTGATCCGAGTATCCCCGAAGTACGGTCATGACCTGCTCTTCAGGATGGATGTGATGGGGGAAGTAGACGTGGGGATTCATATCTACAAAACTGAGCATTACCCCACGCCCGGTTATGAGTCTTGAATTGGCACCTGGCAACAACTCCGTATATTGAAAATCATTGAGGTCATGTACTTTGTTAGGTTCCACATTGGGTGCTACGGGATATTTTTCTATCGCTATAGGTTTTGGAACATCCTGATAGCCTGCCTTTTCCAAATAATCGATCGCGGCGGGACTATAAACCTCTAAAATCTCCGCTCCATCATTACCTGATTTTATCGCTGTTTTGGCGCCTTCTTGTAAATACACAAATTCATTTACCGGCATAGCTGAAAGTACGGCCCCGGGTGCCTCCCTTGGAGAGGCCATCAATGTTACATACTCTCCGTTTACGAGCTCTTGCACAGTTCCTTCCATAACAAAAAGAAACCGTTCGCCCTGAATGGTTTTTTCCGGTATTGAACTATTTGGCTCCAAGGTGATGAAACTCATTAAGCCCCCTTGGCCCCAATAGGTCTTTGCGCTGACACCTTGGGCGAGTTCGATCGAGGGAAGGTTTTTGTAATTGCCCTTTTCCCCTACTTTGATGTTGGATCGCAGTTTGGAATCTTGAATATCGACCCTGTTCCGGGGCACTAACTTATGTTCGGCGATCACCTTTGCGTTTCGGTCGGCCCAAGCCATATCCGGTTCTTGGTTCCGACATGAAGCGATCAAAACTAAAGTGGCCAAGGCAATTGATAATCGTAGTGTTCTTTTCATAATCCCGATATTTTAAGATATAATAATGTTTTGGAGGTCAAAGTAAGAAGGGAAAATAGATAAAAAAGAAAAACGAACTATCCTGTACTATACCGCTCTCAACGACCCCTTTTAATGGTTTTGTGCAGGTTAGTACAGGACACTTTTTTAGGATCAAATCAGCATTTTTAGTATTACGATATTCGACCAAAATTTGGATTAAGCTAAAATGAAACAAAAAGTCACTTCCTTTTACTGGTTCGGACTTCTCTTTTTAACCGGTTTTGCCTTGCTCTCATTTGCGAATCCCGAAAAGGAATATCAAATATTTCAGTTCCCAAAACATATGAT
>JBATIN010000080.1:0-3307 GCA_049667765.1 Flavobacteriaceae bacterium | reverse complement strand
GCTATAAAGTCTTCTAACTTTGCCATATCGATACCATAACAATCGGGATATCGAATTTGAGGGGCAGAAGAAACCACAATGATTTTTTTGGGCGTTAGGCGGTCCAGAATTCTAAGAATACTCTTTTTTAATGTTGTACCGCGAACAATACTATCATCGATAATGACCAGATTGTCATTTTTTTCTACAGATCCGTATGAAATGTCATAAACGTGTGCCACTAGGTCATCTCTACTGCTGTCTTGGGTAATAAAGGTTCTTAACTTGGCATCTTTAATAGCGACCTTTTCTATTCTTGGGCGTATCTCTAAAATTTCATGTAGTTCTTTACTCGTAATCTTTCGACCTATGGCAAGTATCTGTTCTTCTTTCTTTTTGTTCAAATAGTTCTGTGCCTCTTTGACCATGCCGTAAAAAGAGGTTTCAGCGGTATTCGGTATATAGGAGAACACGGTATTCTTGATATCGTGATCAATAGATTCTAAAATTTGCGGAAAAATCAATTTTCCTAGTTCTTTCCGTTCTTGATAGATTTCTTTATCGCTTCCTCTTGAAAAATAGATACGCTCAAACGAACAAGCTTTTCTTTCCCTAGGCTCTAATATTTCATCAAAGGAAACGTTTCCATTTTTTTTGATGATGATCGCATGTCCTGGGTCTAACTCTTTTACATCTTCGTAAGCTACATTGAATACGGTCTGTATGGCCGGCCTTTCAGAAGCCACTACAACTACTTCATCATCTTTATAGTAGTACGCGGGGCGAATGCCCGAAGGGTCTCTGAGCACAAACGCATCTCCATGACCTAATAGGCCAGCCATGGCATAACCGCCATCAAAGTTTTTAGCTGCTCGCTTTAGTATTTTAGACACTTTTATACGTTCGGCTATCAGTGGTGATGCCTCTTGTTTATTGTAGCCTTCTTTTTTTATTTTTTTATAGAGCTTGGCCACCGCATCATCTAAAAAATGACCAATTTTTTCCATGACCGTAACGGTGTCTACATTGTCTTTTGGGTGTTGTCCTAGCTGCACTAGGTTGTCGAAAAGCTCATGAACGTTGGTCATGTTGAAATTACCGGCAACAATAAGGTTACGGTGCATCCAATTGTTCTGACGTAAAAACGGATGTACACTTTCCATACTATTCTTGCCAAAAGTGCCATAACGTACGTGTCCCAACAATACTTCCCCTATATATGGAATATGCTTTTTTTGAAGGGCAACATTATCAACATATTCAGGGTGCTCTTTTAAGGTAGCATTGACCCGAGCATTGATTTGGGCAAAAATATCTTGTATGGGCTGTTGGTCTATGGAACGTACGCGACTCATAAAACGTTCACCTGGCGCCATGTCCAATTTAATGCTGGCAAAACCTGCACCATCTTGTCCACGGTTATGCTGCTTCTCCATCATCAGGTACATCTTGTTTACCCCGTAAAATGCAGTGCCATACTTTTCTTTATAGTACTCCAGAGGTTTTAACAATCGAATTACCGATATACCACATTCATGTTTAATGGCGTCGCTCATGTTGTTTTGGTATTAAAAAAGCCCCATGAATGTGGGGCAACTTGTTATTTTAATTCTATATCGAACTGGGTTAATGCCTTAAATTGATGCAACCGTTTGTTGACCTCGGTTCTATCTAGATTTTGCATACGCTCGGTACCGAAACGTTCTACACAGAACGATGCTAGGTTTGAACCATGAATGACCGCATTCTTTAAATTATTGAACGAAAAATTATCGGTAGCTGCCAAATAGCCGGCAAAGCCCCCTGCGAACGTATCTCCCGCGCCAGTTGGATCAAATACCTCTTCCAAAGGCAAAGCTGGTGCATAAAATACATTGGCTTTATGAAACAGCAGAGCACCATGCTCTCCTTTTTTGATAACCACATATTTCGGGCCCATTTTTTGGATTTTTTTTGCCGCTTTCACCAACGAATATTCTCCCGTTAATTGTCGGGCTTCCTCATCATTAATGGTAATCACATCAATATGTTGTATGACTTCGGTGAGTTCTGTTAATGCGTTATCCATCCAAAAGTTCATGGTATCGAGTATTATCAACTTTGGTCGTTTTTCCATCTGATTAATTACACTCAACTGGGTACTTGGGTGCAAATTACCGAGCATGACCACGTTGGCATCCTTAAAATGTACAGGTACCACTGGGTTGAAATCTGCCAAAGTATTGAGTTCGGTAACCAAGGTATCCCTGGCGTTTAGGTCGTTGTGGTATTTACCTTTCCAATAAAAAGTCTTGCCGCCCTTAACGATTTCTAATCCTGAAAGGTCGATCCCTTTTTGGGTAAGAAGGTCTAGATTTTCTTGATTCATATCTTCGCCTACAATGGAAACGATGGCCGAATCAACGTCGAATTGAGAGGCGGCCAGCCCAATAAAGGTAGCGGCACCGCCCAATATTTTATCGGTTTTGCCGAACGGCGTTTCAATAGCATCGAAGGCGACCGTGCCCACAATCAATAATTTGCCCATGTATTCTTGTAATTTTGGTGCAAATATACGGTTTTGTGAAGCGAATTGTAAGAAGGACTTTGATCAAGTTATCAATATTCTTTAAAAGGATTATTTTGGCGATGAAGTGAATCGTTTTGATGAATCTTTAGCAAAGAACATGCTTTGTTTTAAGTCAAAAAAGACAATTTAGTGCTTACTTCCGCCCAAAATCAGCTGGAATCTCGCCCCAGGCCTTGGTTTCCCATTTCACAACGGGGGTATTGTACGAATTGGTCTTGAGCCATGTTACGGCGCGTCGCACCAGTTCGAACAGGGCTTTGTTCTTTTCGTTTTCCGGCAGTTTTGTATTGCAGTTTTTTTTTCTGACCCAGCTCATAGCGGTACGAGAATCGGTGTAAATGACCCTATTGCTATTGTTTTGTTTAAGAAATGCCAACCCATGTACAATAGCCAAGAATTCGCCGATATTGTTCGTGCCTTCGGGAAAAGGGCCTTGCCGAAAGAGTTTTTTGCCCGTTTTGGTATCTACCCCTTGGTACTCCATGACCCCCGGGTTTCCGCTAGAGGCGGCGTCAACGGCAATAGAGTGGTAGTTGGGCGAACCATACTTCAGAAGCTCTTCAGGGGTTAATGAGGCTTCCCCTCTTTTCTTCCCCTTATAGTCTTCATAATTACCGTTAAACGCCTTTTTAGCGGCCTCAAAAGTTGAGAATGATTTGTATTGCGCACCTTTGTGGCCGGTTATGGAGGCCTTACAATCCTTCCAAGAAGTATAGATACCTGGGCGTTTACCTTTCCAGACGGTATAGAATTTTTCTT
>JBATIN010000079.1:0-2681 GCA_049667765.1 Flavobacteriaceae bacterium | reverse complement strand
CATAAAATCGATGGCCATAGTTTTGTAGAATCAATGGAAAAAGAGCAACAAACGACAGATTCGCTCGCTTTTAGCTATTATAATAATGGCATTTCCATGAGAACTCCGAGATACCGTTTCACTAAATATTTTAGGGAAGAAAAACCGGTCATTGAACTTTATGATCATCAATTAGATCCCTTAGAAACTAGAAACATTGCAGCCCAAGAACCAGAACAGGTCGAAGCATTGTTACCTTTACTAGAGAAGGTAGACCCGGGTCTTTACTCGATTACACCACAGAAGTAGAGCGGTGCATAACATTGATAGTGCGGTCACAATTCTTTTTTGTTACTTTGCGGCACAAAATCAAATTAGTTTTAATGGATATTCTAGGTATAGACGTAGGTGGATCAGGCATAAAAGGCGCTTTGGTAAATATGGAAACAGGGGAAATGACTACCGAACGTTTTCGAATTGCAACACCAAATTCGAGGAAACCCAAGGCCATGGCCAATGTTATCCAACAAATAGTTGAACACTTTGATTATAAGGGGCCTGTAGGATGTGGATTTCCAACGGTAATCAAACACGGCATTTGTAAATCTGCAGGAAATCTACACAAATCGTGGGACGGCCTTAATGCAGAAAAACTTTTGGAAGAAACAACCGGACTCGAATTTACAGTAATCAACGATGCAGACGCGGCAGGGTATGCCACCATGAAATATGGTATCGGGAAAGACAAAGAAGGGTTTGTAGTGATGATTACCATCGGCACCGGACTTGGCAGCGGGGCTTTTCTCGATGGCCAGTTGATTCCTAACTTTGAACTAGGCCAAATACCTTATAAAAAACATAAAAAAATTGAATCTTGGGCCGCGGCTTCGGCAAAAGAAAATGAAGGGTTAACCTATGCGGAGTGGGGTAAGCGGTTCAATAAATTTTTGAAACTAGTAGAATTGATCGTCTCGCCAGACCTTGTTATTTTAGGAGGTGGAACGTCTAAGGACTGGGATGAATATAAAGAGTATATTACGGTTGATATGCCCGTAATTCCTGCAGAATTACAGAATCAAGCCGGAATTATCGGTGCTGCCTGTGCCGCCCATTTTGGAAAACATGTTTTTAACTAAAACTAACCTATAAATACAAAACTAAAAGAGCCGTTACTTCAACAAGTAACGGCTCTTTTTATAGTTAAAAACTACCTTTTAGGCAATCTTGTTACGCTTACGGTCTACTTCGGCCAAATATATTTTTCGAAGTCGTATATGTTTCGGGGTAACCTCCACATATTCATCTTTCTGAATATATTCCAAAGCCTCTTCTAAAGAAAACTTGATCGCCGGAACGATCTTTGCCTTATCGTCTGCCCCAGAAGAACGTACGTTCGATAATTTTTTGGTCTTGGTGATGTTAATGGTCATATCATCGCCCCTTGAATTCTCGCCGATGACCTGACCTTCATAAATATCCTCTCCTGGATCAACGAAAAACTTCCCGCGATCTTGAAGCTTATCAATAGAATACGGAATCGCTTTTCCTTTTTCCATAGAAACCAAGGAACCGTTCTGACGTTGTGGAATATCGCCTTTCATAGGCTGGTATTCCAAAAAGCGGTGCGCCATTATGGCCTCACCTGCGGTAGCCGTCAACAATTGATTACGCAAGCCGATGATACCCCTTGATGGAATCAAGAACTCACAGATCATACGCTCGCCCTTGGCCTCCATACTGGTCATTTCACCTTTGCGGATCGAAACCATTTCTACCGCCCTGCCCGAAACATCTTCAGGTAGATCGATGGTCAAATGTTCGATCGGCTCACATTTAACCCCATCAACTTCTTTAATGATTACCTGAGGCTGTCCGATCTGTAGTTCATAACCTTCCCTGCGCATGGTCTCGATCAATACGGAAAGGTGTAAAACGCCCCTTCCGAAAACCAAAAACTTATCAGCGCTATCGGTTTCGTTTACACGAAGTGCCAAGTTCTTCTCAAGCTCACGGGTCAAACGATCTTTAATATGCCTTGAGGTTACGAACTTACCGTCTTTACCAAAAAACGGACTATCATTAATCGTAAACAACATGCTCATAGTAGGTTCATCGATGGCGATAGTCTTCAACCCTTCAGGATTTTCAATATCGGCAATGGTATCGCCAATATCAAAACCTTCAAGACCTACGATGGCACAAATGTCACCGGTTACCACCTCTTTTACTTTCAAACGCCCAAGGCCTTCAAACGTAAACAACTCTTTTATTTTCGACTTTACAATGCTTCCGTCTCGCTTAACGAGTGAAATCTGCTGGTTTTCTTTCAATGTGCCACGTTGTAACCTGCCTATGGCAATCCTTCCTGTAAAAGAAGAATAATCCAAAGAAGTAATCAACATTTGGGTATTCCCTTCCTCTGGTTTGAACGTTGGTATGTGCTCAATGACCATATCCAACAAAGGCTCAATATTTTCGGTCTGATTTTTCCAATCGTCGCTCATCCAATTGTGCTTGGCCGAACCGTAAACGGTAGGGAAATCGAGCTGCCATTCTTCGGCACCCAATTCGAACATAAGGTCGAACACTTTTTCATGAACTTCCTCAGGGGTACAGTTCTCTTTATCGACCTTGTTGATTACCACACATGGCTTCAACCCTAGATCGATCGCTTTTTGAAGCACGAAACGGGTCTGTGGCAT
>JBATIN010000078.1:0-1991 GCA_049667765.1 Flavobacteriaceae bacterium | reverse complement strand
CTGAAAAGCAAATTCCCTATCAACTTACTTTTAGAACAATAACGGGCGAGAAAGACTTGGTTACCAAGGATTTTCTGGAGGATAAAAACTTAGAACACGTATTTCCCAAACAAATGCTAGACTTGCTCAAAACAGAAGATGGACAATGGGGAAAGCGGAAAATTTTTGGAAGAACTGCTTTTCTAGAAAAAACAAACCCGCCATTTTACAAAGCATTAAAAGCGGACTTTACCGATGACCAAAAAATGTGGGAACATGTGTTTAAAACCTATAAGCACCGTATAAGTACGGTCGCTAGGTTTTTAGGGGAGAACGACGCCAATCTTATTTTAGGTACCGACTCCCCGGCTATGAACATGTATACCAATCCGCCAGGGTATAATGGAATTTTGGAAATGAGGCATTGGGCCGATACCGGCATTCCGCTGGAGAAAATTTTCAGAGCGGCCACGTTTAACAACGCCCAAGCATTTCATTTGGAACACCTATATGGGGGTGTTGAGAAGGGTAGGATCGCCAATTTACTTATTTTAAATTCCAATCCTTTGAAAACGGTCGAGGCCTATACTGACATAGAAAAAGTCATTGTACGGGGGAAAGTGATTGATAGGGAACATTTTTCGGCTGTAAAAAATTAATAGGTAAGAGCCACTATTTAAAATTACTTTTTTCAGTCTTTTTAAATGTAGCATTACAATCATGAACCAAATAATCATTTTAGCAACGCCTATCCTACTGGTAATTAAAATTTAAGAAAATGAAAAAATTTGCGCTTTTATTCATTACGGTCATGATTGTAAGCAGTTGTTTGCAGCAAAAAGCCAAGGAAGCTGGAAAGGAAGGAACCTTCAGCGGTATTTTCAGCCATGGCAATTTTTCGGATGGCATATCCTTCGAAATCAAGAAAGATTCGACCGATTGGAAGGTATTCTTTACCAGTCTGGAACAGAACGCATTTCAGATTCCGGTAAGAAATGTTCAAGTAAGCGGCGACTCAATACATTTTATGTTGCAAAGCGATCGTTACGCCTATAACTTCAAAAACAAATGGACCGATAATAATACCAGATTGTCGGGATCATTAGAAGTTGATTCGCTACTCACGACCTATACTTTAGAAAAAGAAACTACAAGCGAAAAAGGGAGCATAAAATCCGAAGAAATCGTCTTACGATCGAACGGTTTGAATATTGGTGGGTCTATTCGAATTCCTGCTAAACCCAATAATATGGCTATTGTATTTCTAACTTCTTCGGGTGGCGGTGATCGCAGTGGTTCCAGGGCTGAGGCCATCTATTTTGCCGAAAAGGGATATACCACTTTTCACTATGACAAACGAGGCACTGGCACTTCCGAAGGAGATTGGCAGGTAGCGACCATGAAAGAATTAGTGTCCGATGACATAAATGCCATCAATTATTTTTCTGAACAAACGGGAATCCCCTTATCCAAAATTGGCATAAAAGGTAGCAGTCAAGGTGCAACTAAAGTTCCCTATATTCTGAACGAGTTACCAGAACTGAAATATGGTATTGCGGTCAGTTGCCCGGGCAGCACTTTGTTGGAAAGTGATTTGAACGCATGGAAGAACAATAATGCGGACATAAGTGAAGAGGGGGTGGTATTGCAAAGAAAAATTTTCAAGCACATTGCTGGTGACTTAAATCGAATCGAATTGGAGAAGTCCATCGCATTGGAAAAATCCAAACCTTGGTTTAAAAATATCTGGATTCCGAATCTTGATGAAGTCCAAATAGATCCCAAGCTTTCATACAGTCCGATACCCTACTTTCTACAAACCAAACAGCCTATTTTGGTTGTTCAAGGGTCTCTGGACGAGATCATTCCCGAAAAAAGTTACGAAATTATTTCAACTGCATTGGAAGAAGCTGGTAACCAAAGTTACCAAATTGTACACCTGAAGGATGCCGATCACTCGATGTATCATGTTGGTCAGACTGATTTTCCGTATTGGGCAAAATTGCATGATG
>JBATIN010000077.1:0-4478 GCA_049667765.1 Flavobacteriaceae bacterium | reverse complement strand
GATACTGGCCGACCCGACGATAACACGCTCTATTTCAATATTGATAAAAAAGATAGGATCAAGGTGCTTGCTATCGATTCTGGCAACGAAGATTTTCTAGAACGCATTTATACCGAACCTGAATTCGAGTTTAAATCATTCGCCTTGAACCAATTGGATTATGGTATCTTGAACGAACAGCATCTTATCATACTCCATGGTTTGGAAAACATTCCCAATTCACTGACCACTAGTTTAACATCATTTAAGGACCAAGGAGGTTACTTGGCCGTAATACCGGCAACAACAATTGATTTTGATTCTTATAACACCTTAACTAGAAATCTCTTAGGTTCATCTTTTCGCGAAAAAATGGTTGTGCCTCGCAGCATTGGTAACATATCATTTTCACATCCTTTGTTCAAACAGGTTTTTGAAAAAAAGGTATCTAATTTTCAATATCCGAAGGTTGCGGAATATTATAAGATTCACTCAGCATTGCCCACTGCCTTAGCTTTTGAAGATAATCAACCGTTTCTAGTGGGCGATAACGGCAGCTACTTGTTTTCGGCCGCCATTAACGGTGAAAATTCCAACTTTAAAGATTCCCCTTTAATTGTACCAACTTTCTACAACATCGGTGTCAATAGTTTAAAATTGCCCGAACTTTATCAAGTGATCGGTGAGGGTTCTGTTATCGATATCCCTTATACCCTACAAAAAGACGATATTTTAAAAATAGTAGGAACGAATTATATATTTATTCCGCAGCAACTGTCATTGGCGAACAAGGTTACCCTAAATTTTCAGAACAATGAAATGCCCGATGGTATTTATACGATTACAGATGGTGAAAACAGTATCAAGAACATTAGCTTCAATCAGGCACGAGACGAGAGCAGCATGAACTTTTTGAATCTTAGCGAGATGAACGCGACCAGTACACAATATTCGGTAACCGCTCTTTTTGATACGCTACAAAAAAACAGCACTATAAATGCCCTTTGGAAATGGTTTGTTATTTTAGCATTACTTTTTCTGTTGCTCGAAATAATCATTCAAAAATACCTTTGATGAATATACTTTTAAAGTCCGCACGAATAATTCACGAAGCTTCAAAAGAGCTTCATTTAAAAAAAAGGGATATTCATATCGTGAACGGCAAGATCAAGCAAATTGCCCCGAAAATAGACGTTAATGGCAAGACCAATATCATAGCACATAAAAACCTTCATGTTTCCTTAGGATGGTTCGACAGTGGAGTCAGTTTTGGGGAACCGGGCTTTGAGGAGCGCGAAACCATTTTAAATGGATTGTCTACCGCTGCAAAAAGTGGTTTTACCGATGTGGTATTGAACCCCAACACATACCCGGTGCCGGACAGCAGCTCAGATATCGTATTCCTTAAGAATGCATCTAAAGATCATATATCCAATCTATATCCCCTGGGAACCCTTACCCAAAAAGCCGAGGGACAAGATTTAGCCGAGCTATATGACATGAAAAAAGCTGGTGCCGTAGGATTTTATGACTTTAAGCATGCAATTCGCAATCCGAATTTATTAAAAATAGCCCTGCAGTACACTCAGAATTTTGAAGGCCTAATTTATTCATTTCCTCTGGATAACAATATTTCCGGTAAAGGCAATGTAAATGAGAGTCCTGTTTCGACCGCCTTGGGCTTGAAGGGAATTCCCGCCCTTGCAGAAGAATTACAGATCGCCAGGGACCTTTTTGTTTTAGAATATTCGGGAGGCAAACTACACATACCTACCATATCTACCGCAGGCGCCGTAAAACTGGTCGCCGAAGCTAAAAAGAAAGGCCTAGACGTTACCTGTAGCACGGCAGTTCACAATTTGTGGTTCACCGATGAAGTTCTTGATGAATTCGATGCCCAATATAAAGTAATGCCACCTTTACGCGGGCTACTAGATAAAAAAGCCCTTATAAAAGCCGTAAAAGAAGGCATTATCGATTTTGTAACTACCGATCATTCTCCCATGAACATTGAACTTAAAGAAGTTGAATTCGACCATGCGGCGAACGGTACTTTAGGACTTGAATCTGCTTTTGGGGCTTTAAACGAATTGTTAGGCATGGAACTGGCCGTTAAGACCTTGACTAAAGGGCGACAACGTTTTGGCCTGCCTTCCCCTATTCTACAGGAAGGAGCGAATGCATGTCTTACCCTATTCGACCCAACTGAAACGTATAACTTTGAACGTAAAATGGTGCATTCAACCTCAAAAAATAGTATGTTTTTAGGAAGTAACCTAACCGGAAAAGCACTTGGAATTATTAATAATGACCAGATTTTAGCATAAATGGAAAAAGAACCCAATGGTCGCACGACAGCAATTGTAGCTTACCTGACCATGGTAGGTGCATTGATCGCGATTACCATGAATGCCGAGCCCAAACATGATTTTGCCCGATTTCATACTAGACAGGCCTTTGGGCTACATTTGGGCTTTATGGGCTTTGCTATTTTTCTAAGCCAGTGGTTCAATGAATATGCATGGTACGGACTATATATCTCATACATAGTTCTTTGGGGTTATGGGTTCATAAGCGCAATACAAAACAAAAAACAATTGGTGCCTTTAGTAGGCGAATACTTTCAAAAATGGTTCAACTTCATACCTTAATATGACCACTGCCCCATTATCATTAGAACATCTTATTAAGCCATCGTCGCTTAGTTCTGGGAAAATTCCGGTGTTATTTATGTTCCATGGTTATGGAAGCAATGAAGAGGACTTATTTTCATTTGCTCCAGAACTGCCTAATAAGCTATGCATAATTTCTGTTCGTGCACCTTATGCCATGGAGCCCTTCGGATATGCATGGTATGCCATAAACTTTGATGCCGTACAGGGCAAGTGGAGCGATAATGAACAGGCCAAAATTTCACGTGAAATCATTGTAAAATTTATCGATGAAGCCTGTAAGGCCTATGGCTTGGATGCTAATCAAATTTCGCTTTTAGGTTTCAGCCAAGGTACCATATTGAGTTATGCCGTTGCCTTATCTTATCCTGAAAAGATAAAAAATGTAATCGCCCTGAGCGGTTATATCAATCAAGATATTCTTGTGGATAACTATCGTGACAAGGACCACTCTACCCTTAAAATCTATACTTCACACGGACAAGTAGACCAGGTTATCCCCCCTGAATGGGCACAACGCACTCCTGATTTTCTTAAAGATTTAGGTATCGAAAATGTATTTGAAGAATTTCCTGTTGGTCACGGTGTTGCTCCACAAAACTTTTATTCCTTTAAAAAGTGGTTAGAAGAACGCATCTAGTTCGTTCGAGTATAAAGTAAGTGGTTCATTAAGGTAAAATCAACCCCTAAATCATCTTTTAGCTGGTACTCAATGAGTACTTCACCCCAATATTTCCCATCTGAGAAATCGGCCAAAATCCATTTGTGATTCAGGATCTTTATCTTGTTCAGCTTAAAATCACTCTCCATTCCCTCGTAAGGAATCAATGGATTGTCTCCCTTTTTTTCATTGGTTTCTAGAAGCTTATCTGCAATGTATCGAGATGGATTATCAAGCTTTAAATGATCATAGTAGGCCAGAGCATCATCATTGTTTTCCAATGAGAAATATTGCTGTTCCAACACTTTCAGCATTGTATTCTTTACCGAATCTTCCAGTTGCGCCACCTGGCCTCTTAATTTTTCGATTTGGCCATCTTTGTGTTTATTCATTTTGCCGTTACTAACGAATAGGTAAAGACAAATTAAAGAAGCAAAAACAAAAAGGTAAATAAATATTTTATTTCGCATAGGGTGGTTCTATTTTAGATTTCAATGATTAGATTATCATAGGCCAAATGTACGTTTTTTGGTAATTTTTTTTCTACTTCGGCATGAAAACCCAAATAGTGGCTAATATGTGTAAAATAGGTGGTTTCAGGCTTTACTTGTTCTACAAATTGCAAGGCTTCTTCAAGATTGAAATGTGAATGATGTGGTTCTTCGCGCAAGGCGTTTATTACCAGTATTTTAGAATTTTTTACTTTTTCGATTTCTTCATTCGAAATGGATTTCACATCTGTGAGATAGGTAAAATCATCGATACGAAATCCGAATACTTTCAAACGGTTATGGTCAGCTTCTATAGGAATGACGGTTTTGTCGGCAAAGCGAAACGGTCGGTCTTTCTTGATTTCATGTACCGCCACCCCTGGTGCTCCGGGATATCGATTTTCATCGGCAAAAATATAATCGAACCTTCTTTGAAGCGATGCTATTACCCGTTGATGTGCATATATAGGAATATCGCCCTGGCGAAAAAAGTAGGGCCTAATGTCATCAAGGCCTGCAACATGGTCTGAATGTTCATGGGTGAAAAGTATTCCATCAAGGGAATTAACCCCATGGGTCAACATTTGTTGTCTAAAATCTGGGCCGCAATCAATGACAAGGTTAATACTCTCCCATGATAGCAATACAGAAACGCGTAGTCGTTTGTCTTTGGGG
>JBATIN010000076.1:0-5311 GCA_049667765.1 Flavobacteriaceae bacterium | reverse complement strand
GGAAAATCAATTTCTACTTCTGCTTTTATTTCCTCCGCTTTTGAAAGTGTTCCGAATCCCACCTGAATAATGTAATTATTTGAACCTGAATTCGATGATTCGTAAATATCGAGAAGGTCAGCTATTCTCTCGTCTTGTTGAATGGTTACCTTGCCCTGTTGCGCAGATGCAAATGTGGTCGTTAAGGCTACAATGAGAATGTGAACTACTGTTTTCATGTGGATTAAATTCTGAATTAAAACTAGTTTTCAAAGGTAATTTTTAAAACCCTAAACAAAACAATCGATCATTTATTTAGAACAGTTATAAATTATAAATTATAAATACCTTAACATTTTCCAAATAAAGACTATGTCGTATTTTTGCCATCGATTTGGGTCTCGGTAATGACTGTTTTTAACCAATAGTACAGTAATTATCGTGCCAAAATTTCGTTTGAAAATTCTATATATGAAAAAGGGTACATACCGTGATCGACTAGCCAAAGTTTTAGGTATCAGTTTATTAGTAATCCTATTTTTTTCAGCTCCCCTTAGTGCGCAAGACGAGGTTGCTGCGCAATCTGCCGATGTAGCTGAAGTTGCGGCCACCGATGGTGGTGCTGGCGATGCGGCGAAAGGAAAGGCGCTTTTTAATCAAAATTGTGCTGCGTGTCATGCCCTCGACAGAAAAATGACGGGTCCGGCCTTGGCGAATGTTGAAAGTCGGCTGTCAGAAGACGAAGGCCTTGATAAGGTGTGGTTGCGTTCTTGGATCAAGAATAGCCCGGGCCTGATCAAGTCGGGTGATGCTTACGCCAATAAGATATACAACGAATACAATCAGGCGGCAATGACCGCTTTTCCAACGCTTTCAGACACCGATATCGATGATATTCTTGCCTATACCGCTGCTCCGGTTGCTGTACCAGTCGCCGCGACTGCCGCTGCAGGTGCTGATGGAGGTGGAAAGGAGAAGTCTTCGGGTATTTCAAACGAGCTTATTCTAGGGGCTTTGGCCTTGGTGTTCGCTCTTTTGATACTGATGCTCTTTTCAGTAAATAAAACCTTAAAAAGGGTCATGCAGGCCAATGGGGTGGAGTTTGAGGAAGAGCTGGGTAAGCGTAAGAATATTTGGCAAGCTTTTGCTAAGAATCAGTTTTTAGTGCTTGTCACAGCTATCTTATTGCTTTTAGGGAGTGCTTATTTTGCCTATGGTTGGATGATGCAAATAGGTTTGGATCAGGGTTATCAGCCAATACAGCCCATTCATTATTCCCATAAAGTTCATGCCGGAGATAATAAGATAGAGTGTAAATATTGCCATTCTTCGGCAAGAGTCTCAAAACATTCAGGTATTCCGTCTTTGAACGTTTGTATGAACTGTCATAAGTCTATTTACGAATACAAAGGCAATCCAGAAGGGCCAAGTCAAGAAGATTTAGCAAACGGGTACACCAACGAGTTTTACACCGGAGAAATTAAAAAACTTTACAAAGCCGTAGGTTGGGACGAGGAGAATCAAAAATATACTGGTGAATCGCAACCGGTAGAATGGGTGCGAATCCATAACCTTCCCGACTTCGCCTATTTTAATCATTCACAACATGTTTCGGTTGCCGGTATTGAGTGTCAAACCTGTCACGGTCCAGTGGAAGAGATGGAAATTATGTACCAATATTCACCGTTGACGATGGGGTGGTGCATTAACTGCCACAGAGAGACCAACGTGAAAGTGGAAGGAAACGAATACTACGAAAAGATACATGCAGAGCTTTCCAAGAAATATGGGGTAGAGAATTTGACCGCAGCACAAATGGGCGGACTTGAATGTGGAAAGTGCCACTATTAAAAATTAAGCAGCTAATTACAGAGATATACGTATGGCATCGAATAAAAAATATTGGAAAAACGAAGCGGAGTTAAATCCTAACGATTCCATTGTTGAGACGCTAAGGCAGAACGAGTTTGTCGAAGAAATTCCCGTTGATGAGTTTTTGGGAAATAAAGAGACCTTGTCAGCTACCAATACTAACCGTAGGGATTTTTTAAAGTACGTCGGGTTCAGTACCGCCGCAGCGGCTATGGCCGCCTGTGAAGGGCCTGTTGTAAAGTCGATACCCTATGTAGTTCAGCCTGAAAACATTGTGCCAGGGGTGGCAAACTATTATGCTACCACTATTGCCAATGGGTATGATTTTGCCAGTATTTTGGTAAAAACACGTGAAGGAAGACCGATTAAGATTGAAAATAATACAGATGCCAAAATAGGCGGTGGTGCGAATGCCAGGGTACAGGCTTCTGTTCTAGGCTTATATGATAGTACTCGATTGCAAGGACCTGTAACGGGCGGTGAAGCTATTGATTGGGATACCTTGGATGCCAGGGTGCAATCGCAGTTGACTGCAGCGACCAATGCGGGTAAGCAAATTGCATTGTTGACCCAGACCTATGCGAGTCCTTCTACAAAAAGATTGATTGCCGAATTTCAACAAAAATATACTACCGTTAACCATATCGTTTATGATGCGGTTTCTCAAGATGCTGCCCTAACGGCTTTTGAGGCTAGATATGGTGAAAGGGCCATGGCCGACTACGATTTCGAAAAAGCTTCACTTATCGTTTCTTTCGGCGCTGATTTCTTAGGTGATTGGCAAGGTGGGGGTTATGACAGTAGCTATTCTAAAGGTCGTGTGCCGAAAAATGGCAAGATGTCACGACACGTGCAGTTTGAGGCCAATATGTCGTTGACCGGTGCCAATGCTGATCAAAGGGTTCCTTTAACCCCGATGCAGCAAAAAGTCGCTTTGGCTCAATTGTATGCCAAATTGAATGGAACTAGTATAGGTGGAGAGCTTCCGGAGTATGCACAACGTGCTATCGAAACGGTTGTAAAAGAAATTGCCACTAACAAATCAGGAGCCGTTGTGGTTTCAGGTATGGATGATGCCGATGCCCAAGCGTTGGTATTGGCCATTAATGAAATGTTAGGTAGTAAGGCATTCGACGCCACTGCGCCAAAATATACAAGAGAAGGCAATATAAAAGCAGTCAACCAATTGGTGGCCGATATGAAGGCGGGCAAGGTTGGGTTATTGCTTATGGATGGTGTCAATCCGTTGTATTCGCTCCCGAATACCGTTGATTTTAAAGAAGGTTTGGATAAAGTCGATGTGTCCGTTACATTTTCAACGAACTGGAACGAAACAGCCGAGGCTACCACTTTTGCCGCAGCGGCTGACCATTACTTGGAGTCATGGGGCGATGCCCAATTGAAAAAAGGATATTATAGCTTAATGCAGCCAGCGATCAGACAGTTATTTGATACTAGGCAATTTCAGACCGCACTGCTCAAGTGGGTTGGAAGCGATAAAAGCTACTACGATTATATAAAAGAAACGTGGAGCACATTTGTGCTGAACGGAGCTAGCTGGAACCAGGCTTTACAAGATGGTGTTTTTGCACCCGAAGCTGGTTCTGAGTGGACAATAACGCCTCCGGAAGGAGCTATGTTGGTCAATCCAAAAGAGAGCAAGGCAGATCCTAAAACTTTAGTTGCTAATGCTTCTGATAAAGAGGTTGATACTGCAGCTATGGTTGAAGGCGAATCGAATGTCTTAAATGTTTCGGCAGCTGTTCAAAATTTAGCAAAGGCCTCCAGTGGTGGTGGAATGGAGCTAACTTTGTATTCTAAAGTAGGTATGGGCGATGGCCAACAGGCCAATAACCCATGGTTACAAGAGTTCCCTGATCCAATTACCCGCGTAAGTTGGGATAATTATGTAACCATTTCCAAAGCCGATGCTGAAAAACTAGGTTTAGAAAATTGGAACGTGGCCAATGGTGGTATGAATGGTAGTTATGTCAATCTAACAGTGAATGGCGTGTCTATAAACAATGTTCCTGTGGTGGTGCAACCAGGTCAGGCCAATGGTTCGATCGGACTTTCGTTCGGATATGGCAAAAAGGTAGGCATGAAATCTGAAATGCAGACCGGTGTAAATGCATTTGCCCTGTATCAAGGTTTCAGTAACGTACAATCCGCCACCATAGAAAAAGCTGCCGGCGAACATGAATTTGCTTGTGTTCAATTGCATAAAACACTTATGGGGCGTGGTGATATCATTAAAGAGACCACCCTTGAAATATTCAACACAAAAGATCACGCCGAGTGGAATGAAGTTCCCGTGGTTTCTTTGAACCATCAAGAAGTTCCTGCTACTTCGGTAGACCTTTGGGATAGTTTTGACCGTTCTATTGGCCATCATTTCAATATGTCCATAGATTTGAATGCATGTACGGGCTGTGGGGCTTGCGTAATCGCTTGTCACGCAGAGAATAACGTACCAGTAGTTGGTAAAGAAGAGGTTCGAAAAAGTAGGGATATGCACTGGTTGCGTATTGACCGTTACTATTCTTCTGAAGATACTTTTGAAGACGATAATACCAAAAAAGATGAGTTTGATGGTCTATCTGGTGAAAAAGGTTCGCTAGGCGGTTTTGGAGAATTGGAGCATCCTGCAGCCAATCCGCAAGTAGCTTTCCAGCCAGTTATGTGCCAACATTGTAACCATGCACCTTGTGAAACAGTTTGTCCGGTAGCTGCTACCTCACATGGTCGTCAAGGCCAGAACCAAATGGCCTATAACCGTTGCGTTGGTACACGCTATTGTGCGAACAACTGTCCATATAAAGTACGTCGCTTTAACTGGTTCCTTTACAATAACAACGATGAGTTCGATTATCATATGAACAACGATTTGGGCAAGATGGTATTGAATCCTGATGTAAACGTTCGTTCAAGAGGGGTTATCGAAAAATGCTCAATGTGTATCCAAAAAACACAAAAAACGATTTTGGACGCCAAGCGAGATGGTCGATTGATCAAAGATGGCGAGTTTCAAACCGCATGTTCAATGGCCTGTAGTAATGGAGCTATTGTTTTTGGAGATGTAAACGATAAAGAAAGTAAAGTAGCCGAATTGGCCGAAAGCGAACGCATGTATCACTTATTGGAGCATGTCGGCACGAAACCGAATGTATTCTATCATGTAAAAGTGAGAAATACCAACGAGGCTTAAAAATACAATTAGAAAGTAACTATAATAGAAATCTATGGCGTCGCATTACGAAGCACCTATACGAAAACCCTTAGTTGTTGGAGACAAAGGCTACCACGATGTCACCGTGGATATTGCGGCTCCCGTTGAAGGAAAGGCCAATAGGCATTGGTGGATTGTTTTTACCATTGCATTGGTAGCGTTTCTTTGGGGTATTGGGTGTATTATTTACACGATTTCAACAGGTATCGGTACTTGGGGTCTTAATAAAAC
>JBATIN010000075.1:0-15455 GCA_049667765.1 Flavobacteriaceae bacterium | reverse complement strand
AAATAACTCGCAATAATTGTTGCTCCTGCCCTTTTAATCGATATTAACTGTTCCATCATGACCGCGTCATGATCTAGCCATCCTTTTTCGGCCGCGGCTTTCAACATTGCATATTCTCCAGAAACTTGATAAACGGCAACGGGTACATCGACCTCATTGCGAATTTCACGAACAATATCTAAATAGCACAATCCTGGTTTTACCATAATAATATCGGCACCTTCGTCTATGTCTTGTTGTGCTTCGGTAATGGCTTCAAAACGATTGGCCGAATCCATTTGATACGTTTTCTTGTCCTTGGGTACATTTTTCATGTTTACAGGAGCAGAATCTAGGGCATCACGAAATGGGCCGTAAAAGGCACTTGCATATTTGGCACTGTAGGCCATAATGCCGGTATCATACAATTCTTCTTCTTCCAAGGCTTCTCGGATGGTGAGTATACGACCGTCCATCATATCGCTTGGGGCTACAAAATCGGCCCCTGCCAAGGCATGTGAGATGCTCATCTCGGCTAAAATCTCACAGGTGTCGTCGTTCACTATTTTACCGTCTTGTACAATACCATCATGGCCAAATGAGGAATAGGGATCAAGCGCTACATCGGTCATGACCAGCATTTCGGGACAGGCATTCTTAACGGTTTTTATGGCCAATTGCATCAAGCCGTTGGGGTTCAAGGCTTCAGAACCTTTATTGTCTTTTAAATTATCGGGCACTTTAACAAATAGTAGAACCGCACAGAGTCCCATATTCCAAAGTTCTTTGACCTCTTTTTCCAAGTTGTCCAAACTTAGGCGGTAGTAATCGGGCATAGAGGCTATCTCTTCTTTTATCCCTTTTCCTTCCACGACAAAAAGTGGGACTAAAAAGTCACTGGGTGTTAAAATAGTCTCGCGAACCAAATGCCTTATGGCATCGTTGGCGCGCAGTCTTCGGTTTCTTCTTAATGGGAACATAGTTTGTTATTGGTGCATAAAGTTACTGATTCTAACGTATTTACAATCTATTCGGTTTGGCGCATTTGATTTTCCAGAGATTTCAATTCATTCCTGCATTCTATTATCATTTCTAATTTGTGGCCCAAAGATTGTTGCTCCCACAATTCGATGTCGGTTCTGATTGCAAGTGGATTTTCATCGGCATCGATATAAGCTTTAATCGATTTGATCGTTTCGTCTTCAAATGAGCTGATTTTTAATATTGATGTCTTACCGGGAATGCTATACTTACCTTCATAGTCATAACAAAAAACCAAGACGGTATCGCCTACCGAAAGTCCTGAGTCAAAGAAGCAATCCGCGGTCATGAACTTTTGGTTGGCATAGCTATTTTCGCCTAAATCTTTTATTTTAAAGACCTTTTCCAGCGCGACTATACCTTTTTGTGCAGTATACAGAGGTCCGGGGTCATCGCTAGGGTCATCGAGTTGAACTATGTTGCCAGCGAAAACCAAGGAAAGCTCATCGCCGCAATTTCCAATAAACGGACCCGATTCAGGCCACCAATAGGTATAGCCGAGATGCAAGGTGTCTTGAACGAATTCAATATCAATGTCGCTTTTTGTTTTTTTGGGTGCACAAGAAATTACTAAAAGGTATAAAATTGAAAGCACTACGCCCCAATTGAACATACGAAGCAGAGGTCTTTTAGGTCGGATAGAATTTATGCCCATGCTTTAGGGTGTTTCAAAACCTGTAAAAGTTGTTCTTCCTTGCTACCTTTTTCAGGATGGTGGTCATAGCGCCATTGCACATGTGGTGGAAGGCTCATTAAGATACTTTCCAGGCGTCCGTTTGTCTTTAAACCGAACAAAGTGCCTTTGTCATGCACCAAGTTGAACTCTACGTAACGCCCTCGTCGTATTTCTTGCCAATCGCGCTGAAGCGGAGTAAATTCAAGGTCTTTACGCTTTATAACAATTGGTATATATGCTTCCAGAAAGCTATCGCCTACTTCGGTAACAAAGTTGTACCAGTCTAACATTGCCATGTTATCGGTGGCTTTGCAATAATCAAAAAAGAGTCCGCCCAGACCTCGAGCCTCATCCCTATGACTGTTCCAAAAGTAATCATCGCACTTCTTTTTATAGGTAGGATAAAAGGTAGGATCGTGCGCATCACAGGCTCTTTTGCAGATGCTGTGAAAATGTATGGCATCTTCTTCGAATAAATAGTAGGGCGTGAGATCTTGGCCGCCCCCGAACCATTGATCTACAAGGTTACCTTCTTTATCATACATTTCAAAATAGCGCCAATTGGCATGAACGGTTGGAACCATTGGATTTTTAGGATGCAGGACAAGACTTAGTCCGCATGCGAAGAAATCGGCATCTTTTACACCGAAATAAGTTTGCATGCTTTTCGGAAGTTCGCCATATACGGCAGAGATATTTACGCCTCCTTTTTCGAAAACCGCTCCATTTTCAATGACTCTAGAACGGCCCCCGCCACCTTCTTTTCGTTGCCAAATATCTTCGCGAAATTTAGCTTGGCCATCGATTTCTTCCAGTTTTGAAGTGATGCTGTTTTGTAGGTTTTGTATATATGCGTAGAACAGGTCTTTCATGCGTATCGTTCGTATAACTCCATATCTAGCGGTGCTTCATTGGCAGGGGCGAATTCGTTCGCCAAGGTTCTTTTCCAAAGATATCCAGATTTTTCGGCAACTTTTATACTTGCCAAATTACTTTTGTGTACGATAATCTCAAGGGTCTTTAGTTGTAGTGTCTCAAAAGCATAGGTGGAAAGTGCCTTGACCGTTTGGGTCATCATCCCTTTTCCTTCATATTGATAGCCAATGCAATAGGCTATTTCGGCACGTTTCTTGACCCAATCCAATTTTTTAATATAGACCAACCCGATTACGGTTTTGTGTACTTTTTCTTTAAGCACGAAGAGAAACTCTTCCCTGTTCTTGAAATCACACAATTTTTGTTCAACGAAAATTTGCGAAAGGGTAGGTGTCAACGTTTGTTGCAAAGTACTCGGAAAAAATTGTTGAAAACGAGTAGCGTTCACCGTCATTAAATCACATATACGCCAAACATATTTTTCGTGAATTGGTTCAATGGAATAATATTCGAAAGTTGCAACAGAAGTATTTTGGTTTTCCATTGGTACATTTAGTCATTAGTACATTGGATTTTTCCACTCTTTCACCGCATCAATAAATGCCTTTGCATGGTCTACAGGTACATTGGGCAGTATGCCATGGCCTAAATTGACCACATAACGGTCCTTTCCAAACTCGTTGATCATTTGCGTAACCATTTTTTTGATTTCCGCTGGAGGCGAAAGCAGTCTCGCTGGATCAAAATTACCTTGTAAAGTGATCTTCCCACCGGTTAAATATCTAGCATTTTGTGCCGAGCAGGTCCAGTCAACCCCTAGGGCAGAGGCACCTGACTTGGCCATGTCACCCAATGCGAACCAACAGCCTTTACCGAAAACGATTACGGGAGTTTCCTCCTTCAAAGCATCGATAATTTGTTGAATATATTGCCATGAGAATTCGTTATAATCAGTGGGTGAGAGCATGCCGCCCCAAGAATCGAAGACCTGAACAGCATTCACCCCGGCCTTAACTTTTGCTTTTAGATAGGCAATCGTAGTATCGGTAATTTTTTGAAGTAAGTTGTGCGCGACAACGGGTTGAGTGAAACAAAGTTCCTTTGCCTTGTCGAAGGTTTTACTGCCCTGCCCTTGCACACAATAGCAAAGAAGGGTCCATGGCGATCCGGCGAAGCCGATTAGTGGCACCTCATCGTTCAACTTTTCTTTGGTGGCCTTTATTGCTTGCATCACATAATCTAATGCCTCGTTTACATCAGGTACGACGACAGCATCCAAATCTTTTTGTGATCGGATGGGATTAGGCAGATACGGCCCAAAATTGGGTTTCATTTCTACCTCAATGTTCATCGCCTGCGGAATGACCAATATATCGCTAAACAAGATAGCGGCATCCATACCGTACCTGCGGATGGGCTGCACGGTAATCTCTGAGGCCAGTTCAGGGGTCTGACATCGCGTAAAAAAGTCGTATTTCTCCTTTATCGCCATAAATTCTGGAAGATAACGGCCCGCTTGGCGCATCATCCAAACGGGTGGGCGGTCAACGGTCTTGCCTTTAAGCGCGCGTAAAAATAAGTCGTTTTTGATACTCATCATAATTTCTAAAATGTCATCCTGAGCACAGTCTAGGGGCTTTAAAGTCGTGTTGTATTCAGCATCTCGACTGCGATCGATATGACAGTATGTTTTAGTTAGCTTTTATAATTCTCATTCACCAACTCGATCAAACTCTCCGTATCAGGGATTTTCGCCACACGTACATCTTTAAAATGTTTTCGGGCCTCCGTAGCGGTCGTGTCTCCAATACAATAGGCAATTTTATCGGCCTTATTTATCTGCAAATAACTTTCAATGGTGGACGGACTGAAAAAAAGCACGCCTTCCACTGAATCATCTATTTTTGAGGCAGAAATTTTAGTCTCGTATGCTTCAATTTCGGTAACTTTTATGTGATTTTCGGTCAATATGTTGGGTAGGTCTTCCATTCGTAGGTTGCTGCAGAAATAGGTAGCTTCCAATCCTTCCATATAATCAACTAAATACTCCGCCAATTTTTTTGCGTTTTTTTCTTGATGGGTTACGGGGCCGATTTTGCGTTCGATCAATCGTTTTGTTTTGCGGCCCACACAATAGATTTTCTTGAATTTTAAATTTTTAGCACTCACATTCGACAAAATGGCCTCTACCGCATTTTGACTAGTTATGATCACATTGTCCATTTCCTTCTTTAGCTGGGCTGCGGAAATTCGGTTCGGACTGATTTTTAGAAAATCATCTGATTTTACACGTAAACCGTTTTTGAACAATTGCGATTGGTCTGGGGTCAATTTTTTAGTTGAAAAAACCTGGGCGTTTGGTACGCTTCCTACCAGCTTGTTCATCATAGATTTACCACCACGACTTAAAATACTATTGGCGCAATCACGGCCTAAGTTTTCATGTTGGCCTAGTGGTGCAGTGAATTCCGCTTCCAACTTTTTACTGCCATCAACGGTCAATAGCACACCTTTTAAGGTCATTTCATTGTCCTGATTTATAGTGGCCAGCGCTCCGATGGGTGCAGAACAACCACCTTCTAAAATTCGTAAAAATTCACGTTCTTGTTCGGTGCAGGTCGCCGTGGGTTCGTGATTGAGGACGGCACAGGCTTCACGAACATAGTCATCGTTTTCCATGGCGACCACCATAATGGCGCCTTGGGCCGGAGCGGGAATCATCCAGGTGAGTCCAATGGTATTAGCTGGTTCAAGACCGATACGCTCTAGTCCGGCCGCTGCAAAAATGGCACCGTTCCAATTATTTTTGTTCAGTTTTTCGTATCGACTGTTCACGTTTCCACGCAAGTCTACAACGGTGTGTGTAGGGTAGCGGTTAAGCCATTGTGCCTTACGGCGAAGGCTTCCCGTGGCGATTACGGCATCGCGCTCTGCTAAAAATTCCTCATTATTTTTAAAGGCTAGAATATCATAATAATTGGCACGTTCTAAAACGGCTGCCTGAACGATACCTTGCGGAAGAGCCGTAGGTACATCCTTCATTGAATGTACGGCAATATCGATATCACCATTGAGCATGGCTACATCCAAGGTTTTTGTAAAAATACCGGTTATGCCCAGTTCATAGAGGGGTTTGTCTAAAACAAGGTCTCCGGTTGATTTTACTGAAACCAGTTCAGTGGTATGGCCTAGTGCTTCAAGCTGTGATTTTACGGTATTTGCCTGCCAAAGTGCCAATTCACTATCGCGGGTACCGATTCTGATGATTTTTTTCATTGCGAAGAAATTACTTCGAGTTGAAATACTTTTTGGATCAATTCAAGACTTTCCTCAGCGTCGGTGCCGTTATCTTTTAGGTGGTTGGCGAATTGTTTGGTAATTTTTTGAATGATCCGGTTCGAAATTACATCGGCCTGCTCTGTGTTAAAATCGGAGCTTTTTTTAGACTGATAGTCGAGCTCTTCATCTTTTATGGTTTTTAATTTCTTTTTCAAGGCCTTTATTACCGGCGCAAATTTGCGGGTTTCGAGCCACTGTTCAAATTCGCCCTTTATTTCTATAATGATCTCCTCGGCCTGTGGAATGTGTTGTTTGCGACGCTCCAAGGTCTCATCGGTTATTTGCGATAGTTGATCTAGATGCACTACGGTAATATGTTCAAGGCCCAAAATATCGTCTGAAACATTTTTGGGTACCGATAGATCTAATATCAGCAACGGTTTTTTGGTATGGATCAGTTCTTTTGAAACCGTAGGTGCTTGTGCGCCGGTAGCGACCACCAAAACATCGGTCTTTCGAATTTCGGTCTGTAGATCGCCGTAGTCTTTGACCAACAGATTGAATTTACCTGCAATTTTTTCGGCCTTGCCCTTGGTGCGGTTTATTAAGGTGATATGTGGGTTCTTGGTATGTTTAATTAAGTTTTCACAAGTGTTTCGGCCAATTTTACCCGTGCCGAACAACAAAATATTCTTGGTAGAAATATCGGGTACGTGTTTTAAAATGTATTGTACAGAAGCAAAAGCTACCGAAGTTGCGCCTGTAGAGATTTCGGTTTCATTTTTAATACGCTTACTGGCCTGAATCACCGAATTACAAAGTCGCTCAACAAAAGGGTTGGCAAGATCGTGCTGTTTAGAGCGTGTGAAACTTTGCCGTAACTGGCTTATAATTTCAAAGTCGCCTAAGATTTGACTATCCAATCCGGTACCCACCCTAAAAAGATGGTTGATGGCTTCTTTGTTCTTGAACACATATGCAACTTCTTGAAACTCTTCAATCGTGCCTTGGGTGTTGTCGCACAATAGTTTGATCAATTGAAAAGGATGCTGTGCAAAGCCATGGAGTTCGGTTCGGTTACAGGTTGAGGTAATTAACAAGCCGTCGATATCTTGTTTCTTGGCTTGAATCAAAATATTTTCGATGCCGGCATCGCTTAAACTGAACTTGCCACGTACGACTGCGTCAGCCTTTTTATAGTTTAGGCCTATCGTATAGAATGAGTTATGTCGTGATATATGATAATCTTTCATGCACCGAATCAAACAGACCGCAAAAATAAAAGCATTATTTCGATAAAAACAACGCTAGAGGAACAATAAATATCGAAATGCGTTTTTTTGGACCGATTTCGATAGTATTGTCCTATAAAACCCTAAATTTACTGTAATCATTACGCCTTACAAGAATATTATTTAGAATGTATCTAAATAAAATATAAAATTATTTTTAAATATGGAACATAAAAGTATCGCTCAAGGTTCTTTTGATGAGGTTTTGGTAGAAGATGGGTTTTACGTATTAAAGATTCAGAACAACGCCACGGAAACCGAAAAAGTGAGTCGCGAAATCGACAGTTCTTTTATTCAGTTTCATTTTTGTTTAAAAGGTCAGGCCAAATTTATATTCAACGATGGGCGATATGCCTTAGAAGTTACCGAAGAGAATTCATTGCTATTGTATAATACGCAGTTGGCATTGCCCATGAACCTTGAATTGTCGCAAAATTCTTGGATGGTTTCGATCATAATGACGATTCGTAAATTTCATTCGTTGTTTTCAAAAGAAGCGAATTACATTCCGTTTTTGAGCAATGAATTCAAAGAGAAGAAGTACTATACGCAAGAAGGAGTATCTCCGGCCATAGCCGTAGTACTAAGCCAGATAATGAACTATAATCTGCATCCTTCCATAAAAGAGCTGTACATAAAGGGAAAAGTGTATGAACTCATTTCGCTCTATTTCAATAAAAGCACCGACGCCGATGTAGAACAATGTCCGTTTTTGGTAGACGAAGACAACGTGAAACGCATTAGAAAGGCAAAAGAGATCATGATCCATAGAATGGCCGAGCCACCTACGTTATCTGAGCTATCTGATGAAATAGGACTTAGCCTTAAAAAGTTGAAGGAAGGCTTTAAACAGATCTATGGTGATTCGGTCTATAGTTTTTTATTCGATTATAAAATGGAACATGCCCGTAAATTGCTGGAAGCTGGTAAACACAACGTTAACGAAATCGGTCTCAAGGTAGGGTATAGCACTTCGAGCCATTTTATAGCGGCGTTCAAGAAAAAATATGGCACTACTCCAAAAAAATACTTAATGTCCCTTGCCAATTGAGTTCTTTTTCTGTTATTAGGGTCAGTTTTGTCATAATAATTCAATATTCAAGTACTATGCGATCACTATTTAAAATTTCATTTATTCTTTTTTCGTTGGTTATTCTTGCCTCTTGCGGGGTAACTAAGGTAACTGAAGATGTAACGGTTTCGAATAAGGAAGCCATTTCAAAAATACCCGTGCCCCTGAAGATGAATACCGATTTGGTACTGGTCTTTACTAAAACCAACGGCTATCGGCATGCCTCTATCGAAAAAGGGGTAGAGACCATAAAGTCGATTGGCCTAGGCCATAATTTTGTGGTTAGCCATACCGAAGATTCATTGCAGTTCAATTCTGCAAATCTTAAAAAGTATAAGGCGGTGGTATTCTTAAGTACCACCATGGATGTTTTGGGAACGAACGAACAAAGCGCGTTTGAGGAGTATATTCAAAATGGCGGAAGTTTTATGGGAATTCATGCCGCTGCAGATACCGAATATGAATGGCCTTGGTACGGAAAACTAGTGGGTGCATATTTTAAGAGCCACCCGAAACAGCAGGAAGCTAGAATAGAAGTGGTGGACAAAAGTCACTCAGCAACTTCACACCTGAACGACACTTGGATGCATTTTGATGAATGGTATAATTACAAAAATATCAATCCAGATATGAATGTTTTGATGAAGCTGGATGAAACCAGCTATGAAGGCGGCGAAAACGGAGATAACCACCCCATTGCCTGGTACCATGAATTTGATGGTGGGCGCGCTTTTTATACCGGTCTAGGTCATACCCACGAATCTTATGACGATCCCAGCTTTAGAAAACACTTGATCGGAGGCCTACTATATTGTTTGGGAAGGGAATAAGCTGAGCTAAACCCTATTGCACGAAAAAATACGAAACCGACCCTTGGGTCGGTTTTTTGTTGGCCCTAAAGCACCGGAAACCAGAGTGAAATGGGATATACCCCAAAATTAAATCGACAAACGGTCATTAAGAGATATAAAATAGATGGGAAAGTCGAAAGAACCGACTAATCGGTCTATTTCTTGATGCTTTTTAAAGGGGTCGTGCGACCAAAATGCCAATGTTATTTTTGATGCCTTTCAAGTAATCCGCAAGCGGAAGCTTGGAAACTTCAACTTCCATTGACCCAGTAGAAGCGTGTAGCAAATGAATACGCCCGTCTTTTTCTCGGGTAGCGATTCCGGTATGGGTTACGTCAAGTCCGTTTATGGATGTTGCCAAAGCAATGATATCTCCCGATTGGATCAAATGTTCGTTGGCCGCTATTTGGTCTTGGGGCAGATAACAAAATACTTCGTTGTTCAATGCCTTTTCGGTTTCAAGTATTTTATTAAAATTGGCATCGTCCTTCAAAAAAGGGTAAAGGTCACGATGCGTGCCCATAAAATTGATTTCCTTGGTCGTTTCAACTCCGCCTAGATCAGCAGTGATTTCTTTGAACAAGCCTTTCTTTTCGTTGTTACGGATCCATTCAGAAAAGTAATGTAATCGAGAGCCGTAGCCATTGAGTTGGCCATCTTTGTAACGAATCGTTTCCAAGGTTTCGGTGAAGTCATCAAAGCCGTACTTCCCCACTTTTAAAAGCAGTCCAAAAGCCAATACGTTTTCTACAAAAGTGGTACAGTCGAGGCCGTGAAGATTGACGACCAGCGATTCTGTCTCGCCGATTTCAAGGGTTTTGGCAACATATGGGGTGCCCATAAAAGTTTTGCCGATGGCGACTAGGGTTTTGCCAAAATCGTCTTCTAAAAGACCGTCGATTTCGATGGTCTTGTCTTCAAAGGCTTGTTTGTCGGCAGGGGAGCAGGTGATTTGTTGGGCGGCTGCAGTTCCTATAGATAAGCAAAGTAGCCAAGAGATTAATTTTAATTTCATATCCTCGAATTGATGGTAAAAATACGATTTAATACCCACCAAACCCATACAGCCCATAGCCATTTGGGCGGTATACTATGGCTCGATTACGGTCTTTTAACAAGAATTCTTCAGTCACATACTCCAGTACTTCGGTATCGGTTTCGGTATCTTCAATGCGTAGGCCCTCATTTTGATAATAGGGCCGTGTGGTAAGCCCTTTGTCGTTTTTGAAAACGACTAAGTGCATGCTGAAGTTCTTGTCGTAATCTTGGGTATTGCGGGTTTTAAAATAATACCCATTGTAGGTCTTGCCTTTATAATGTAAAGGTCTTTGTTCTAAAAAAACGATAGAATCCCGGTTTTTATCGTACGATTTCGATTCAAAAAGAAGGGCCTCGGCCAATGATTTTTCGGTTCTATATTCTTTCGGAAAGCGGTCGAGCTTGCCTATTTTCTTGAACTTGTTGAACAAAATTAGGCGACTATCGATATTGGCTGCCAACGAATCTAATTCACCGAGCGGAAGCGGCTTGTCTTCCATTGCTAAAAGTGCCGCGTAGGTGGTGCTGATTTTTTCATCGGGCAATAGTTTTAGACGCTCGAAGAATTGGTTCACTTCTTTCTCGTGAATAAACGGATAAAGCAAAACCACATAGTCTTCTAATACGCCACTATCCATATTTCTGTTCATAACGCTGCGCGTTCGGTTTGGGGAGTGGTAGCCCGACATACCCAATTGTCTTTTCAATTGGATCTTTGCATCGTTCAAAAGTTGCTTCCGGTATTTTTTATAGCGTTTCGGTTTGATCAAGTTTTGAGAGGCCAATTGTGCCAACATAGAAAAAATGGGGGACTTATACTCTTCAATAGTGCTGTAATCCAACAGTTCAGGGTAAAGCTTTTTGGCCAAGTGAAGGCTGTCCATATACGGTTTAAAAATACCATAGATCTCTAAAGGGTTGGAAACTAAGGGCAGGTCTTGTGAAAGCAAGTCGAGCAGTAAAGTTGTTGATGCATCGTTGCCTTTTTGCGAAACGGCCTGTAATAATTTGGTCTGGGCGTTGGAGTTATTGTACGATCGAGCATAAAAATCCTTGAAAAAAGGAAGCACTTTAGCACTGTTCAACTTGCCCAGTTTCTGGATCAGGTCGGCCTGAATAAACTTTTTATCATTGGGAAAATCGAATTCTGAAATATAATATTGAAGCGAATCGATATGCTTTTCTTGAAAATTGATAAAGCGGTACCCATCTATTAGAATACTGTCATTATTTCGAAGTGCTTTAAAGAAGTCCGCAGTCTTGTCGGCCAAGATGTTCTTTCCGATCAGGGTGTCTTTTGGGGTGAAATTGTCAAAAAACGCACGTACATATTTGCTCGGTTCGGCCAAGGTATCGACCACCGTCTTCATTTCGTAAAGCAGTCCGTCTTTAACCACGTTCTTTACCAAGATGCCTCTTGAACTTGCGGTATCGATCATGGTAATCTCCATGGTATGATACCCATCGGCATAACTACTGTCTTTTTCTTTGATGATATTGAAACGGTCAGCGGCCAATAGTTTCTTGCGCAAGGCCCAAACAGAATCGATACTCGGAAACATTAAAAAATCGTGGGCCTTATTGACCTCTACCGTTATGGCCTCATTATTTTTGTTCTGATAGATCGATTTTTTATTATACGCACTATATACTTTTGGCTTGCCCCTTTCGGAGTAGTAATTATTGCTGTTCTCAACGAATTTTGGAGGTTTAACCGAACTAACAGTGCTAAAAAACAGCGCGGTATCTTGTACCATTATAAAATCTTCGGGATACTTTGTCGGCCTGATTTTGAAAGATTCGAAAAACGCAATTGCATTTTGTGTGGACTGGGTCACGGAGCCCATTAAATAATAATCGCCACTGTGAATCTCTGTTTTTAAATACAAATGCTTCCCGGAAACCGAATCTATCGGTGCGCTTGAGCGTAAGGTGTTTTCCGTAATACTATCGTATTTGGGCTGTAGCCCAACATCTTGATAAAATCGTTTCTGGATCTGTTTCAGCTCAAAACTATCGGCTTCAATAAAGTTGAAATCGTTCAATGTGGCCTTCCTGAGAAAATAGTAGGAATGCTGTATTGAATCGTACCCCTGCAACAAACGATCCCCATTGCGATATTTATTGGTAAAGCTGTAATGAGAGGGCATTTGCACCTCAAAATCGTCAAAACCTGAGAATACCTTTTCCACTTTATTAGAAAGAGATTTAAATTTTAGACTGTTAAAAATGGTATCGGCGTGTTGGTGAACGTAATCGCCTTCACCGCCCATTTTAAAAATTATTATTTCCAAAGGGGTAGCAAAGATCTGATAGCGCTGATGATCTCCATTTTTTAGTTGGTTCTTGATATCGATGCCCTCAAAACCATTTCTTTTGACCCTGGTTTTCTCTATTATCGTACCAGGAATGTTCTCGAACAACAGCTTGTCCAGATCATCCAAAGTAAAATGGGCCTCCTTTTTTAGATAGTGAAATGTTGGAATGCGGTTGACCATTACAAAGCTACCATTGGCCAGGTCGGGCGAGATATAGGTGGTGGTTGCAAATTCTGAAACGGGGTACAGGGCATTGGCAAGGTTTAAACTGAAATAGGCATCATCGGGCGCCGCAACCGAATACTGGTTATCGAGAACGGTATTTTCGAATTTTTCCTTTAACCGTTTTCCTTTATCGGTAGCCTTCGATTCGAGCGCTTGTACCGTATATCCTTTGTCGCGCAAAAGGGCGATTACGCCTTTCTGGCCCGGTAAATGGGCCGCACCGATTCCGGTAAATACCTTGCCGGTATACATCAACGAATCTAGGCGCTCGGCCATATTTTGGTTACGTATAAAAAGCATGTTCTTAAGATAATGCTCGGTATACATGGCTTTGTCGATACTGTCGAGCAAGGCGATATTTCTATTGCGATAGGCATCTTGCAACAGGCTCATGGGATCTTGTTGTTGCATTTTCTTCTGAAACCACTCGTCAGGTTTTTGCTTCATGGCGTTCAGACTGGCACGCCCTACCAAAGCCGAAGATTCCTCAAGATCTTCTAGGGCGACTACGGGCTTGTTGAATTTTTTACCTGCTTGGTATATGAACATATCCAAATAGGTCTCTTCTTCAAAATTTTGTGAATACTCGTCGGTACGGTAGAGAATGTTGTTGACCCGACTGTCTTCAAAGGCGAGATAGGCGGCGATTTCTTCTTTTCTAGGGTTTTTTACTAGGAAAGGAAAAGTGTAAAACCCTTTTGAGATGAACCCGTTGCCTTGTCCATATCCCATAAAACCTAGATTGTCAAGATTTTCAAGCCACGTACCCGGATCCGATTCCAAGGCGATGATCTTGCTATTGTCCAAGGCTTCATAAAAAACATCATCCAACCGAAAAGCAATGCGCTTGCTTACATGCATGGTGCCATAGAGATATGAAGATTCTTGAAGTCCGTTGCCCGAAATTTCCCAAAGCAGGCTATTCTCCTGTTGGGCCGCGAGATTGAAGTGAACTAGAAGAAATACTAGGGCAATGATACGCATGCGGTGCTGGTAGTTTGCGTTAAAATTGGTCTAAAAATTAAAATCTCGATAACGAATTATGCCAATTAACTTTTTATTGACAGTTGGCACATCCTATCGAAATCATTACAAATCTTTATACTGCCATCAATACTATATTGAAATAAGCTAACGTATTTTCATTGCAAGTAGTATTTTTGTCCAGCATAAAACAAAAGCCTTAAATGGATTGGTTTAGGCACTAATCACCGCTTACATACCCAACAAAACAGTTTAAAAATGAAAGGAGTGCTTCTTGTAAATCTAGGTTCGCCCGATAGCCCAACGCCCAAAGATGTAAAACCTTATTTAGATGAGTTTTTGATGGATGAGCGCGTGATCGATACGCCTAAGTGGCTGCGCAATATTATCGTCAGGGGCATCATTTTGCAGACCAGGCCCAAAAAATCGGCTGCGGCCTACGCCAAAATTTGGTGGGACGAAGGTTCGCCTTTGGTTGTCATTTCAGAACGTTTTGCGAACAAGGTGAAGAAAAAGACCCAGATGCCCGTAGCATTGGGTATGCGCTATGGCAGCATGTCAATCAAAAAGGCCTTGCAAGAGCTACATGAAAAAGGAGTCGATGAGGTTTTGCTGGTGCCCCTTTACCCGCACTATGCCATGTCATCTTACGAGACTGTGGTCGTGAAGACCATGCAAGTTCAACAAAGCGATTTTCCGAACATTCATATTACCACCTTGCCCGCTTTTTATAGTAATGAGGAATATATAAAAGTACTTTCACAAAGTATTTCTGAGGGTTTAAAAGATTTCGAGTATGATCATGTGTTGTTTTCGTACCACGGCATTCCCGAAAGGCATATCAGAAAAAGCGATCCCACACGGTTTCATTGCAAGATCGATGGCAGCTGCTGCAATACCAATTCGGTGGCGCACAATACCTGTTATCGGCATCAGTGTTTTGAAACAACGAAAAGAGTCATTGCGCAATTGCAGCTTCCGAAAGAAAAAGTGAGTAATTCGTTTCAATCGCGATTGCCCAATGACCCCTGGTTAAAACCTTATACCGATTTTGAATTTGTACGGTTGGCCAAAGAAGGAAAGAAAAACCTAGCGGTCGTTACTGCCGCCTTTGTGAGCGATTGCCTAGAAACCTTGGAAGAGATCGCCATGGAGGGGAAACACCAATTTCAGGAAGCCGGTGGAGAAAACTACCGCCACATACCCTGTTTGAACGATAATGATGCTTGGGTCGAGGTAATGGCCAACTGGGTAAACGAATGGGAAGCCAAAGAAACGCTTCCTGTCTAGCCTACAGTCATTTGCAACAAAAGCCTTTGGGAAACCATGAGCTTACGAATCTTCTTGCAAGACCCCTAAACGGTTCTATAAAAATGTCGTAGTAATTCTTATAGATTAAAGGGGCATTTACCCCTTTTTATCCCATAACACTCCCCTTTTTAAAGTATTAAATAATTTCAAGTGCCTCAAATACAAGTAGTTAAATGGTTTTGGTGGAAAAACGAAACAAGGCGCTGTGTTTTTCAAGTCCTTAAATAAAGTATCTTTAAGCTAAGAACCTATAAAAATATGACTATGCAAGCATTGGTAAACGAAAAGGTTATTGTAACCCTTCATTATGGTATTTTGCTCGGTATGGCGGCTTTAGGGCTGGCCCTTTGTATCACTGGAGTAATCGACTTAATAAGTTGAACCCAACGATAGCCCCCCAAATAACCGAACAAAAAGAACGATTAAAATAGCACGCCCGTATTATCCGGGCGTGTTCAGTTTTTTTGCAGGGATATGGCAAACTATTCGTAAATTACAGAGACCAAGGGTCCC
>JBATIN010000074.1:0-2074 GCA_049667765.1 Flavobacteriaceae bacterium | reverse complement strand
GTTCTTAGCTAATTCTATTTCCCAGTATGGGATAACCTTCAAGACCTTCTAAGTTAAGAAAAAAAAGCATCGTTTACTTTCGGCTATGCTTTTTTAAGGGAATTTTATGTTAATTCAGAATTATTGGCGTTCCACTACGATAGCTCCTTCCGGTACAGAATAAAAGCTATCTGGCATTGGCGTTTCACTAAGTGCTACATTTTGGAAATTGACCGTTTTTTTGGGCGCTTTCAAAACGCGGCCATCATAATCAAACCAAGAAATGGACTTTGGCAAAAGAACATCGCTTACCTTCATCCAATCATGATACCTGATCCATTTTACGTTATCCGATTTTTCTCCACTTCTATAGGTAACCGTATAACCCAGCCACTCCATTTGAAAGCTTTCAGGGTTGTAATGTAGATAGTACTCATCTTTTGAAGATATGCCAACGCCTGCTTCATACGTAATTCTGACGCCTGGATAACGCTTCCCTTCGAATTCCAAAGCCTCCGTATCGCCAAAAATAATGCCCTTATCAGCGAATACAAATGGCATGGTATAAAAGTAGAACATGAGATTATGATAGAAAATCGGGTCGCCTTTATACGCTCCTTTTTCATCTACTAACCAATACTCATTGCCATCATAGCCCATGGCAATATCGCCTATTAGTATCTTTTCGTTTCTAGTTCTTAAATCGATGGTCTGTATTTCTGTGATGTCTTTTTCGGGCATTTCAAAAGAAAGCAACCTTTTGCTTGCAAATGCATCAAGACCGCCATGGGCATTGAAAATTTTGGCAACTACTTCAGGGAATTCCCGCACTACCGCTTTTTCTTCTACTATAGGTTTTGGCATTTCTTTTAGCGCTTCTTTTTTAACGTCTTTACAAGCGATAAAAGCGAAAATGACACATAAAATTGTAATGAATCTCATCTAGTTTATTTTAAGTTTACCCGTTTGTCGGAACAATTGTATTTGAATTACTTTTGTACTAATGGACGAATTTAAACAAATCAGCAGTCTTCAAAACCCTTTGGTCAAAAAGGTTTTAGTGCTCAAGGAAAAATCTCGTGAGCGCAAAAAAACGGGACTATTCGTTTTAGAGGGGCAACGCGAATTGCGATTGGCCCTAAAAGGCGGTTTTGAGATTTCGACCGTTTTCTTTTATGAGGATATTATTTTGAGGGATGAGATGCTTCAAATGTTTGCCGAAGCTTCTGCACCTGAATTTATTTCAGTGTCAAAGGAAGTTTATCAAAAAATGGCCTATCGTGATACTACGGAAGGCATTGTGGCAATTGCCAGGTCCAAATCACATACATTGGATGACCTTAAACTTAGCACAAAAAATCCGCTTATCTTGGTAGCGGAAGCCCCTGAAAAACCGGGAAATATTGGCGCTCTACTCCGCTCTGCCGATGCCGCAAACCTCGATGCCGTTATCATTGCCAACCCAAAAGGAGATCTGTACAACCCGAATATCATCCGTTCAAGTGTAGGTTGCGTTTTTACGAATACCATTGCCACGGCCACAAGCGAAGAAGTCATCCATTTTATGAAAACCAATGCCATTAAAATGTATTGCGCGGCCCTAACCGCTTCAAAAAACTACCTTGAAACCGATTTTAAGGGTGCTACCGCTATTGTTGTTGGTACAGAAGCAACGGGTTTATCGACTGATTGGCTAGATACTTCAACACAAAACATCATCATACCCATGCAAGGAGAGATCGATTCAATGAACGTTTCGGTATCGGCGGCAATACTTATCTTTGAGGCAAAACGCCAGCGTAGCTTATAGCCTTTAATAAATTATAGCATTAAGCTACTATTTTAAATATCAAAAAACTAGACCAAACCAAGAATGAATACCCTCTTTTACATAATCATCGCGATTTTAATCATCCAGTTTGTTTTGGAGGTCGTTTTGGACCATCTTAATGCAAAGCACTATAACGATCCAATCCCCCAAGAACTTGACGATGTTTTTGATGAAGTTGAATACTCGCAATCACAAAAATACAAGGGTATCCGTCACCGATTTGGACTTGTGACCAGTACTTTTTCGTTAGTACTCACCTTAGGC
>JBATIN010000073.1:0-7452 GCA_049667765.1 Flavobacteriaceae bacterium | reverse complement strand
AAGCCGTATCCGACATATTTCAATTTAAGACGCCCCCTTTTGCAAGTGACAACCAATCTTTCAATATGGTGGCCATGAGCGATATGCAGATAGACCAAAATAATCCCAACAAATGGTCAGAGGTGGTTAATGAAGGGGTGTTGGCCTATTTAAAAAAAGAGATGAACGGCAAACTGCCCGAGAATTTGGCCTTGGTATTGCTGCCGGGCGATCTGGTAGAGAACGGTACCAAATACGAGCAATGGAAAAATGATTTCTTCAATCCTGCCGAGCGTTTGTTCAGCGAAGTGCCTGTGTATCCGGTTATCGGGAACCACGAGAAAAATTCTACCTTTTATTTCAAATATTTTAGCCTTCCTGAAAACGGCACTCCCGCTTATGCCGAACATTGGTGGTATAAAGATTATGGAAATACTAGGGTGATCGGTTTAAATTCCAATGATAGCTATAGAGATCTAAAACTGCAATTTGATTGGTTGCAGCAGGTCTTGCACGATACCGCCAAAAATGAGGAAATCGATTTTGTTTTTGCACAATTGCACCATCCGCACAAATCGGAGCTTTGGATACCTGGGGAAGAGGATAGTTCTGGAAAGGTGGTAACGCTTTTGGAAAAATTCAGTACCGAGACCGGGAAGCCTAGTGTGCATTTTTTCGGTCATACCCATGGATATTCCCGAGGGCAGTCTAAAGACCATAAACATCTTTGGGTCAACGTGGCTTCGGCAGGCGGGGCCATTGACAATTGGGGCGAATTTGAGGGAAGGGACTATGATGAATTTACGGTAACCCAAGATGAATATGGTTTCGTTATGGTTGAGGTAGATGCGAATCCTGCTGATCCAAAGTTCACCATTAAGCGAATTAGTCGCGGTAATGCAAACGTCTTCCGTGAAAATGAAATGACCGATAGTATTACCGTTTTTAAAAAGACTAGAAAACCAAAGGTACCTGAACTTGTATCGCCAAAAAATGATGTTGTCGATAAAATGGGGGTATTGCTCAAAGCAGGAGAATTTACCAGTAGTACAACAGGAACTTTCCACGCAGCATCGCATTGGCAAGTATCGGCTTCAAAAGATTTTTCGACTACTGAATTTGAAAGCTGGAAGCAGTTTGAAAATTGGTACTATTTGGAAAATAGACAAAAAGATGACGACCTCACCGATGAAAAAACCGAACGTTTAAAGCCAGATACCAGCTATTTTTGGCGGGTAAGGTATCGCGACCAAAATTTGAACTGGAGCGATTGGTCGGAAATTGGCACATTCAAAACGGGTTCTTAATTAAGACATAATCGCAATTATGGGGATGCAATCAGAAGAAAACACCTTTGGCGACAACCTAACGAATAGGGCCATTAGCACGGTTATTTTTGACATGAACGGCGTAATTACCGACGACGAAGACTGTCATGAACTGGCGACCCAACAAGCTTTTGAAAAGGTCGGCATGACCATAACGCCAGCGTTGTACCGTCGCTATTGTCTTGGCAGAACCGATGCCGCCGCCTTTGTGGATCTCTTGCGCGATTTTCAAATTAAAGATCAAAATGTCAATTCGATAATTGCCGATAAATCAACCTTGTACCAAGCGCTTATTGCCCGTAATCTAAAGGTGTACCCAGGGGTCGTTACGCTAATCGAACAGCTGCATCAAACCTATACTTTGGCACTGACCACCAGTTCTACTATTGAAGAAGTGCAGACCGTGATCGATCAATTGCAAATAGAACATTTTTTTAAAACGATTGTGAGTTCAAGGGATGTAAAACGGGGCAAGCCCGACCCAGAACCTTACTTATTAACCGCCGAAAGATTGGGAGTAAACCCTCAAGAATGTGTGGTTATCGAAGACTCAGAAAACGGGGTGCGGTCGGCCAAAGCGGCAGGTATGAATTGCATTGCCATACCCAATACCGAAAAACCGGAAAAGCTAAAGCTTGCCGATAGCATCATAACGAACTATTCGGAAATTACGGAGGAGCTGATACAACACTTGGCGTAAGGGGATCACCCATGGTGTGGGGTATTATTTTGGTTGTTTTCATCCTAGAGTTCAAGCCTAAGTTTAGCCGTAATTCTTACCAATAGTGGCCTTTAAAACTGCGGTTTATCGGGACATTTGTTTTTCTGCTGCCAATTAGGTGAAAGTTCCAAGGAGACATCAAAGAGGTGTAAAACACATATATGTTTTATCCACTATATTTGTTTATAACGAACATATGTTCGTAATATCTGCTATGCGTACAATTTGAAAATCAAAAATATGATTAATAATTATTTAAGAACTTTCGTTAAAACGATATTAGGAATTTCAATGCTTTTTATAGTAAATAGTTGTAAAGAAAATAAAAGTTCGGCCAATGAGATTAAAATAGTTTCCGCCGATTCTGAAAATGAACTTGAAGTTAGAAAAGAGATCGAAGACTTATATGAGGTTTATACCAAATCTGACCTTAGGTGGGTTGATTTTTATAAAGATGAATACGTACTTGCTTCTGATGACGGAATGGTTAAGAAAAAGTATGCGGATTCATTAAGGATTGAATGGGAAGATATTTATAACAGATATGATGTTATCCTGCGTGAGCGAGGAAAACCAATGATTAGCGTTTCAGGAAATCAAGCCTTTCATTATAACTCTTTTGATGAAATATTTATAAAAAAAGCGACAATGGATACAATTGAAAATATTGGCACCTGGATTGTATTATGGAAAAAACAGAAAGATGATTCGTGGAAGATAGAATTTGAAACCTATCACGCAAAATAAAACTGCACACAACACCGTATCCTTTAAAAGCCTAAGGCCAGTTCTTTTAAGTTAATTAATATTTACTTTTTTACCTAAACCACCCTTTTTTTCTTTTAATATAACTTGCTCCGCATCCTATGTGTGATCGATTCTAAAATAGAAACGTAAACCGGTGATGTCAAAAAATCAAGCTGCCGGCAATTTGCTTTAAAATTATTTCAGAAAGCTTGGCCTGGAACTTTGCACTACTGTGCCGTACTTTGGCATTAATATAATTGAGTTGGGCCGTTCTAAATTCTATGGTGGGTATGGTACCTATTCTATACTTTTCAACGGTAATATCTAAATTCTCCTTCGCTATTTCCTCATTGTTCGATTCAAGTTCGATCAGGCTTATATTGGTCAGGTAGGTTTGGTAGGTGGTGCCCAGCAACGACATGAGTGTTTGCTTTTGTTCTTCAATGGCGACCTCGGCATTCTCGATAGTCAGTTTGCCGATTTTTTCGTTTCTGTTCTGATTAAATCCATCAAAAAGGTTCAAGGTTGCGCCAAAACCATAGTTAAGACCCCTAGAATTGGAACTGGTAGTGAACCCAAGACTTGATTCCGTACTACCAAAATTATAGCCGGTAACCGCGAATATTCTAGGATATCGGGCGGCCTTAATTTGTTGCAATTCGAGTTCCCTGATTTTTTTATTTATCATTTCGCCCTCCAATTGTGGATTTTGAGTAACGACAAGATTTTCCAACTCGGGCAATTCCAAATTCTGGTCCACGAAGATTTCGGGAACTACTTTGAACTCCGACTTTAAATCCCTCGCCAAATGTTCATTTAGTTGAATCTTGGTATTTGCGTACAGCTCCATCTGTCTTTCCATCAAGGTCATATCCGTATTTAGATCTACCTGGGCATTCAAAACCTCCAATTTTGAGGCTTTTCCAATCGAAAATCTATTTTGGGCAAGTTCTACACGCTGTTTTGAAATGTAAATAGTACTATCCAATGCGGCAAGCTGTTGTTGTTGCTGTACCAAATCGAAATAGGTGATCATTACTTCCCCTGTCTTCGTAAGTGCTACTTGTTTTAATTCTGCCTCCCCTAATTTTTGATTTTCCTTTAATTGTTCATAATTGGCGAACATGCGAAAACCATCAAAAAGGGTCCAATTTAAGGCGACGCCATAGTTTAAACTGTTATTTTTTGCGTTGTCGCGTTCCACTACAGTGCCATCGGAACGTGTTTGTGATAGGTATTGGGTGCTATTATTGTCAGAGATGGTAGCTCCAACGACGGGAAGCATTCCCGCAAAACCGGGACTTACTGAAAATTCGTCTATTTTAAGATTATTGGCCGCCGTTCGTATTTGAAAGTTATTCTGCAAAGCGGTCTGCACAGCCTCTTCTACCGTTAATAATTCTTGGGCAGAGACGATGTTTATGCTGAAGAAATACAAGCAAAGAATACAAAAACAAGTAGATCTATGGGCCATCATTTTAAGTTGTTTCTAGGACTTTAAATTCAGGGCGCTGAACTTTTTCCCTCGACCATAGAATGTAGAGGGCAGGTATAATAAACAGGGTTAATATTAGGGAAAATAGGGTGCCACCAATTATCACGACCCCCATGCCTATTCTACTGGTGGAGGCGGCGCCCAATGACAATGCAATAGGTAAAGCCCCTAAGGCAATGGTAAGGCTTGTCATTAAAATAGGACGTAACCTAGATTCGGAGGCCTTTAAGATAGCTTCCGATTTTGGCATGCCCTGTTCCCGTAATTGATTTGCAAATTCGACGATCAATATTCCATTTTTGGTAACCAAGCCTATGAGCATTATCGTACCGATCTGACTAAAAATATTCCAGGTTTGTCCAAAAAGCCACAATGAAAACATAGCTCCGGCTACCGCCATAGGCACGGTTAAAATAATGATGAACGGATCAATAAAACTTTCAAATTGGGCCGCCAATATCAAGAAAATAAGCAGCAATGCAAGACCGAATGCAAATAGGGTGTTAGAACTACTTTCTACAAAATCCCTAGACTCTCCACCAAGATCGGTCGTAAAAGAATCATCAAGCACCTTTTCCTTTATAGTTTCCATAGCGTCAATACCATCACTTATACTTTTACCTGGTGCAAGGCTGGCAGAGACCGTAGCTGACATATAGCGGTTATTATGAAAAAGCTGAGGGGGACTGCTGTGCTCTGTGATTTGCACCAGATTATCTAATTGAATCAAAAGCCCATCATTGTTTTTTACAAAAATGGACGTAAGGTCCATCGGCGCATTTCTATCTTCCTTATCAAATTGACCTATGACCTGGTATTGCTTACCATTCATTAAAAAGTAGCCGAACCGCTGACCGCTTAAAGAAAGTTGTAATGTTTGTGCTACATCCAATACGGATACCCCTAAACTTTCAGCTTTCTCCCGATCAATCGTAACATAGATTTCAGGCTTATCGAATTTCAAATTCACATCTGAAAAGGAAAAAGTTTCGTTCTTTTCGACTTCATCCATAAATTCAGGAATCTTTTCCTTCAGTTTATCAAAATTTTGAGCTTGAATAATATATTGTATGGGGGGACCTCCACGACGGTTCACCGAGATCGTAGGTTTTTCTGAAACATTTGATTTTCCTCCTACATAGGTCTTTACCCATCTACCTAAATCTTCGGCAATTTCGTTTTGTGAACGTTCCCTTTCATTGTTTGGCGTAAGGGCCATAAATGCCATACCACTATTGACCGAAGAACTGCCAAAACCTGGTGAAGTTAGTATCAAACTTACTTTCTTTTCAGGAATAGAATCATTGATGAGTTCTGTAATATTGGTCATTAAGTTATCCATATAGGTATAGGAAGCCCCCTCGGGCGCGGAAATTCTCAAACTAATAAAGCTACGATCTTCATAAGGAGCGGTTTCTTTTTGAAGTAAGGTATAAAAGAGCCCAATTACCCCGATGCAAGCAAGCAATATGGGGAAACTTAGCCACTTCTTTTTCATAAACCCTCGCAATGATGCGGCATATGACGCATTCATCCTAAGAAAATACTTCTCGGTAAACTGATAGAATTTAGAATGTTTTTGTTTGCCCGGTTTTATTAAATAGGCATTTAACATTGGCGTCAACGATAGGGATACAAAGGCGGAAACCAGTACAGCTCCTCCTAATACCACTCCGAATTCACGGAACAACCTACCTACGAATCCCTCTAAGAAAATTACCGGTAAAAAAACAGCTGCCAGCGTAATGGAGATGGAGATGACCGCAAAGAAAATCTCATTGGACCCCTTAATAGCCGCCTCGATCGGACTCATACCTTCTTCCACCTTTTTATAAATGTTTTCGGTAACTACAATGCCGTCATCAACAACTAGACCTGTGGCCAATACAATAGCCAAAAGCGTCAACACGTTGATGGAATAACCAAACATCCACATGATGAAAAAGGTAGCGATCAATGAAACGGGTATATCGATTAACGGGCGCAGCGCCATAGACCAGTTCCTGAAAAAGAGAAAGATGACCAGAATGACCAGAATGATGGATATCAGTAAGGTTTCTGCTACTTCTGTTACCGCTTTTCTAACGAACACGGTATCGTCTATCACCAAATTCAATTTAAAGCCCTCCGGCAAATCTTTTTTTAGTTTTTCATATTCAAGGTAAAAGGCATCGGCAATTTCCAAATAGTTACTCCCCGGTTGCGGAACCACTGCAATAGCCACCATCGGCTGCCCTGAATCGCTCATTTTGGTCTCCATATTCTCACCTTCAAGCGAAGCCGTGCCGATATCACTAAGCCGTACCAGCTTTTCGCCACGGGCCATAATGATGATATTGTTGAATTCTTCCTCCGTATTAAGATTGCCGATGGTCTTTACTGTTAATTCCGTATTATCGCCAGTGAGTTTACCGGATGGAAGTTCTACGTTCTGTGCCAGTAAAGCGGAACGCACATCAGCAACGGTAAGGCCGTAGGAAGACAATTTTAAGGGGTCTATCCATAAACGCATCGCATAGCGTCTTTGCCCCCAAATCTGTATGCTGCTTACTCCTGGAATGGTTTCTATGCGCTGACCAATAACATTTTCTGCATAGTCTGATAGCTCAAGAATATTTTTGTCATCACTTTGAACGGTCATGGAGAGAATTCGTTGCGCATCGGCATCTGATTTTGAAACAACGGGGGGCGCATCCAAATCGTCCGGTAAGCCACGAGCGGCCTGTGAAACTTTGTCACGCACGTCATTTGCCGCTTCCTCAAGATTTTTATCCAAATTGAATTCTATACTGATGGAACTGGAACCCTGTACGCTAGAAGAGGTTATATTGCGTATGCCATCTATGGAATTGATGGCTTTTTCCAACGGTTCGGTTATCTGAGATTCTATGATATCGGCATTGGCACCCGCATAATTTGTGCGTACCGAAACTTGTGCAGGATCAATGGACGGAAATTCGCGAACCCCGAGATAGGTATAGCCAATAATCCCAAAAAGAATAATGGCCAAGTTCATCACAATAGTGAGTACGGGTCGTTTTATACTTAGGGTGGACAAACTCATTATTCGACATTCATTAATTCCGATTCGCTGAGATTCACATTTACGGGGGTACCATTTTTCAAGGCCATAACACCGTAGGTAAGTACCGTATCTCCTTCTTTTAACCCCGAGATAACCC